>JAYTZB010001099.1:0-6409 GCA_043742085.1 Polyangiaceae bacterium | reverse complement strand
GAGGAGTGCATCACCTCGATGGCAGGCGCCATGAACGTGGCCTGGTCCGCGCTGACGTACGACGTCGCCGCGTAGACGCGCCCGGCGAGGTGCGTGTCGGCGCGGACGTCGACGCCGACGATGCCCATCGACGCGTCGGTGAGCTGGCTGAGCGCGCGCTTGTCGCGCGACGTCGAGTCGAAGACGTAGCCGCCGAGCTCGATGGTGCGCGCCCAGCTCGCGCCGATGCTCGCGTAGTGGAGGAGCGTGAGCCCCTGGTTGTTGCTGATGTCCTCGAGGTGCGTGCCGATGCCGTGCTGCGCCCAGAACGTGAAGTCGTCCTTCTCGAATTCGAGACGGACGTTCTCGCCCATCTGATGCGTGCGCGCGAAGATGTACGTGTCGTATTTCGGGAGGTAACCGTAGCGCTCCCAGAACGCGCCGCCCTTCACGCGGAGCCTGGTTTTCAGGCCTGGAATGAAGTCGAGGTGGGTGCGGTAGGTGAGCCAGCCCTGCGAGAGGCCGGGCTGCCGGCTGATGTCGGTCTTGGCGGCATCCGAGTAGAGGCTGCCCTGGAGCTGGATGGTGGCGGTGACCTTCTCGGTGCCCACCGAGAGATAGATCTCCGCGAAGTCGGTCTCGTTGACCGGCGTGTACGCGAAGCCGGAGCGGAAGTAGTCGTCGTCGACGAGGAACGGCGTGCGGTAGTTGCTGCTGCCTTCGTTCGGCTTCGTGCTGCCCGCGGCGCGCGGCACCTTCGTGATGCGCATCGGCGCGCGGAAGTAGCCGTGCATCGCGAAGCGGAGACCGCGCTTCTCGTCGATGGGGAGGCCTTCGAGGATGCCCTCCTGCTTCGGCATGCCGGGGTAGTAGTCCTCGGGAAATTGCGGCGCGAGGAGGCCGCCCCTCGGCGGCGGCGTCGCGTTGGTCGAGCCGCCGCCGCCGACGCCGCCTGCGCCGCTGCCGCTCTGGCCGGGCTCGGTGGCGGGGACGGCTGGCCCTGCGGGCTCGGCCGGGGTCGTGGCCGGGGTCGCCGGAACGACGACGACGGTCGTCGGGCCGGGGGCGAGCGTCGGGGCCGGAGCGGGAGCGGGAGCGGGAGCGGGAGCGGGAGCGCTGGGGAGCGGCGACGACATCGACGGCTGCGCGAGCGCCCACGGCGCGACGAGCGACGTGCTCATCGCGAGCAACGCGGCCACCGCGCTCGGGAGAATGTGCGGTCCGCCCTTCTTCACTTGCACGCGGGTACGGCCTTCGCCGGATGGAAGCCGGTGTCGACGATCATGGCCTTCGCGTTCTCCTTCGTGACGAGGTGAACGCCGATGGCGATGGTCGGCGGCTTGCCGGTCGCGCCTTCGATGGGCAAGCCTCGCGAGAGAGCCAGCGCGACCTCCGCGGCCTTCTCGGCGAGCGGCTTGATGTCCTTCAGCACCTCGATGGTCTGCTTGCCCTCGCATACCGAGTTGATGTTCGAGGCGTCGGCATCGGAGCCGGCGATGAAGATGTGCTTCGAGCCGAGATTGCCGGCCTGGATCGCTTGCACCGCGCCGCGTGCCATGCCGCTGTTGTTCGCGAGGACCGCCTGGATGTCGCCCTTCGTCTTGGCGATCGCGTCCTCCATCGTCTTCAGCGACTGCTCGGGCGACCACGAGTCGTGGTTCTTTTCGACGACGATCTTGATGTCGCCCTTGTCGATGAGCGGCTTGAGAACGCTCATGTAACCGCGGTCGATCTCGGCGACGACCGAGTGCCCCGACTGCCCGTCGAGCAGCACGTAGTTGCCCTTGCCGCCGGTCGCCTTGACCGCTTCTTCGGCCTCGATCACGCCCACCTTGAAGGCGTCGTGCGAGACGTAGACGTCGAGGTCGTCGCTCTTGATCGAGCGATCGTACGAGACGACCTTCGCGCCCTTGGCATGCGCCTTCGAGACGTACGACGCCGCCGCCGTGCTGTCGGTCGGCTGGACCACGATGACCTTCGCGCCGCGCGAGAGCGCGTCCTCGAGCTGCGCGAGCTGCTTCGCGTTGTCGTTGTCGGCAGACAGCGTGAAGGGCGCGAGACCGAGCGCGTTGGCCTTCTCCTCGAAGTACTTCTTGTCCTTCTGGTAGCGCTCCTCCTGGAGCGTCGCGAGGAGGAACGCCACCTTGGTGCGGCTCTCGCTGCTGGCGCCGCTGCTCGTGGCGGCCGAGCCGCCTTCACCGCCGGCGTTGCCGGAGCCGGAGCTACTCGAGGACGAGCCCTTGTCGCAGCCTGCCGCGAGCGTGGCGATCGAGGAGAGGAGGAGAACGGAAAGAGAGAGCCGCATGGTTACCTTTTCTTCGATGAGAGAGCGTCGAGGAGCGAAGCGCCGAGGAGGATCTGACCGGTGACGATGAGCTGCCAGTTGGAGTTGACGCCCATGAGGTTCATCCCGTTGGAGAGCGTGCCGAAGATGAGCGCGCCGATGAGCGTGCCGAGCATCGTTCCGCGTCCGCCGGTGAGGCTCGTGCCGCCGATGACGACCGCGGTGATGACGTGCAGCTCGCGCGTGATCCCCATGTTGCCGGGCGTGACGCCATTGGTGCGCGCCGCCGCCACCATGCCGGCGAGCGCCGTGAGCACGCCGATGGCGATGTAGATGAACATCGTCACGCGCGCGACCGGGACGCCGGAGAGCCGCGCCGCCTCGGCGTTGCCGCCGATCGCGAAGGCGTAGCGACCGAGCCGCGTCCGACGCAGCACCACCGCGCCGGCCGCCGCAGCGAGCGCAGCGATGACGACGGGGACGGGGACGCCGTCCTGGTAGATGACCGCGCAGAACGCCGTCGCGACCACGATCGCGACCAGCTTCAGCCCCATCAACCGCGGGCCGTCGCTCGGTAGACCGAGGCGCCTCCTGCGCGTGGCTCGACGAAGAACCAGGGCCACGCCGATGGCGAGACCGGCGCCGCACAGCGCGAGCGAGATGGAGCGCGGCAGTCGTTCGCCGAGCTTCTGGAAGTCCTCGCCCATCGGCGAGAGGCCGCGCGCATCGGAGAGCACGAGCCCGATGCCGCGATACGAGAGGAAGCCCGACAGCGTCACGATGAACGGCGGGATGCCGAAGCGCGTGACGAGGAAGCCGTGCCATGCGCCGAGCGTCGCGCACACGGCGACCGCGGCCAGCACCGCCACCCACGCGGGCTGGTGAAAATCGATCTGGAGCTTTGCGGCGATGACGCCCGCCACGGCCATACCCGCCCCCACCGACAGGTCGATGCCGCCGATCAGGATCACGAGCGTCATGCCGACGCCGATGATCACGATCTCGGAGACCTGTGCCGTGAGGTTCGAGAAGTTGCCGGCGGTCATGAACGATTCCCGCGACTCGGGATGAACGGCGAGCACCGTCCACATCGCGAGCAGCACGAAGATCGTTCGTAGCGAGCGCGCCGAAGCGATCTCGCGGAGGCCCATTTTCTGGGCGTTCGGTGCGCTGGAAAGCGCGGGGCCCGTCGTCATGCTGCCTCGTGGCCGACTTCGCTCGCGCCGGTGGCGATGGTGACGATCATCTCTTGGGTCGCGGTCGGTCCATCGAGCTCGGCGACCACCCTGCCGTGTCGGAGGACCAGGATCCGATGCGCGAGGCGTAGCACCTCCGGCAGATCGCTGGATGCGAGAAGGACGGCGGTGCCGCTCTTCGCGAGCGCCGCGAGGAGCGCGTAGATCTCCTCGCGCGCGCCGACGTCGACGCCGCGGGTGGGCTCGTCGAGGAGGAGGAGGCTCGGCGCCATCTCCAGCCACTTGCCGATGACCACCTTCTGCTGGTTGCCACCGGACAGCGTGGCCACCTCGACGCCGGCGGTGCCTCGGACGTGCAGCTCCTCGATGCGCTTCTTCGCGAGCAGCTCCTCTCGTTCGTCGTCGACGAAGCCGATCCACTCGAGCGCGCGCGCGAGCATGCTGCGGAGCGGCGGCAGCGTCAGGTTGTTGCCGACGCTCATGCCGAGGACCAGGCCGCGTCCCTTGCGGTCCTCGGGGATGAGCGCGATGCCTTCGGCGATGGCGTCGCGTGGCGATTTCATCGTCACCTCGCTGCCACGGATGCGGATGCTCCCGGTGTACCCGTGCTCGGCGCAGCCGAAGACCGTGGACAGGAGCGCGGTGCGCCCGGAGCCCATGGCGCCGCACACCGCGACCACCTCGCCGGGCTGGATCGAGAGCGAGACCTTCTCGACGGCGAATGCGCGAACGCGGTCGTCGCCCCCGTCGCCGTCGGTCGCCTCGATGGCGATACCTGGGAGGCGCACCGACAGATCGCGGAGCTCGAGGACCGGTGTCGGTGAGCCGGCAGCGGCGAGCCCGATGGCGCGTGCGTCCTTGCCGCCGATGGTGCGGCCCACCATCATCGCGACGACGTCGTCCGCGGAGGCGGTCTTCGCATCGACAGAGCCCACCGTCTTGCCGTCGCGCAGCACCGTGATGCGATCGCAGATGGTGAAGATCTCGTCCATGCGATGCGAGACGTAGATGCACGTGGTGCCGGCATCGCGCAGGCCGCGGAGCCACTCCATCAGGCGATCGGTCTCCTTGCCGGTGAGCGCGGCGGTGGGCTCGTCGAGGATCAAGATCTTCGCGTCCTGCGCGAGCGCGCGGACGATCTCGACCACCTGCTGGAGCCCGATGCCGAGGACACCCACCGGTGCCGACGGATCGATGTCGCGCTCCACGCCGAACTTGGCGAGAAGACCTCGCGCATGGGCTTCGATGGCGTCGTCGTCGACGAGACCGAGGAGACCGCCGAGGCGCTTTCGATCGCGATTTTCCCGGCCCAGCGCGAGGTTCGCCGCCACCGACAGCTCCGGCACCAGCATCAGCTCCTGATGCACGATGGCGATGCCCGCCTCCTCGGCGTCACGCGTCGTCATGAAGCGGCGCTTCTCGCCGCGGACCTGCACGCTGCCGCCGTAGCTGGTGGCCGGGTACACGCCGGAGAGGATCTTGAGGATGGTCGACTTGCCCGCGCCGTTCTCGCCGCAGAGGCCGAGGATCTCGCCGGGACGCGCCGCGAGATCCGCGCCGCGCAGCGCGTGGACGCCGCCGAACGATTTCTCGATCGCGACCAGCTCGAGAGCCAGCTCGGACGTCTCGGTCATCGACGAGGTCATCGACGTCGGCGGACAGCACGACGTGCGAGCAAGAGCGCCGGCACGGAGAGAAAGAGCGCGAGGCCCCAGGGCGAGATCCCGCGATCCGGACCGAGCACGCAGAGACAGGCGGAGGCGAAGGGCACCTTCGAGCCGTCGGGCACCGCGCCGTTGGGATCGGAGCCGCCCGCGCCGCCGTCGGCGCCCGCACCGGGACCGCCGGTGGGGTTCGTCGAGATCGCCGAGCACGTGACCTTGGGGAGCGCTGCGCCCTTCCCGTCACCGCAGTCGTTGGGCTCGGTGATGCCCGAGCGATCGAGCATGGTCATGACGAACGCGCCGCCGCCGTAGCCGACCATGGGGATCGAGCCGGTGTAGTCGCCCGTCGCGCCGGCGCCAGCCGTGTCGTTGTAGAGCTCGGGCAGGAGGTAGAAGTTCGGCGCCGCCTTCGAGACCACGTGCGCGACGATGGCGTCGCCCTCGCTGCCGCGCCCCGCACGGCGCAGCGCATTGGCGATGCGCAGGTCGACCAGGATCCACTCGTTGTTGTCGTACGAGCTGAGCCCGTCGTCGTTGCGCTTGAAGCCGCCCGAGTCGACCTTGAGCTTGCCGAGGAGGTTCAGCGTGGCCTTCGCGGTATCGCCGGTCCAGTCCTGGAGGATGTTCCAGTTGAACGCCTCGGCGACGGCGCCGTCGACGTATTTCCCCTGGCTGAGGCCCTCGATCGAGCCCGCGAGCGCGCCCTGCGGATCGACGAAGGATGCCGAGAAGCCTTCGCGGATCTTCTTCGCGAGGTCCTGGTACTTCGCGAGCTCGCTCTTGTTCGCCTTCTTGGCGATACCGGCCATGTCGCAGAGGCCGCGCGCGGCGGTGAGGGTCGTGAACCCGTAGTGGCGCTTCTTCGCGTCGTGCACTTCCCAGATGCTGGAGTCGGCGCCCATGATCGACGACGGCTGCTCGAGCTGCTGCTCGATGGGGGTGGCGATGCCGCCGGTGAGCGCTTGCCAGACCGTGCCGCTGTACGTCGGCTCGTCGAGCCACGCGACGCCCTCGGCGCCCGCCGCCTCGACGTACTGACGCGCTGCCCACAAGACGAGGCCCCAGCCATCGGTCTCGACGTTCGGTCCGTCCTGGTTGGTGTCCGCCTCTTCCTCGCCGGTGCCGTAATAGCGAACGACGGAGATGCGGTAGTCGGAGTTGTGGACGAGGTTGCGGTACTTGCCCTTGCCGCTCGGGTTCATCTGGAACGCGTTCAAGAAGAAGTCGAGCGCGAGGCGCGCCTCGTCGAGGTGCCCCATGCGCGCGAGGGCGACGACCGCATACGT
>JAYTZB010001098.1:0-6419 GCA_043742085.1 Polyangiaceae bacterium | reverse complement strand
TATAGCGCATGCGACTGGTCAGCGCACGACTGGTGCGACGACGACGCTGTTGATCGGCTTCACGCTCGCGCCGCCGGGGTACGCGTAGCTCACGTATTGCGAGTAGAAGCCGGAGGCGGCGCTGCCGGTCTCGCCGGAGCCCCAGCCCCACACCGTGAGCCCGAACGGGCTCGTGCCATGGATCACGTTGACGAGCTCGGCGTCGCCGCGCCCGTCATGTATGCCGCACCGAGAAGCCTCCGGCGCTGCGGAATTCGGCGACCTGGCCGAAGGCGAGCGACGTCGGCGCGCCGGACGGAGCGCTCGGCTCCCACGTGAGCGTCGTGCCGTCGACCGCGCCGATGATGCGCCACGGCGGCGTCTCCTCGATGCCGTCGTAGCGATTGCGATAGCGAACGCCGACGTACTCGCTGCCGAGCGCGCGGACGGGCGGGATCTGCTGGTGGGCTGGCCCTTCTTGGCGGCAGCGATGCCGGTGCCGGCGACGATGTCGTTCGCGGGGCTGATGGTGACCTGGGTGCCGTCGGTCTGGCCGACGACCTGCACGACGCCGCCGCTTCCGAGGCCGGTGCCGTAGGCGTCGACCGCGACGTAGTTCGTGTCCCACGAGGTCGAGGGAAGGAGCAGCGTCGCGCTGGTGAGCGCGCTCTGGCCACCGCCGTAGGGATAGACGTCGTAGGCCGCGACCGCCGCGCTCGTCGTGATGTGGAACGCCTTGCCGAGTCCGGTGCCGTGCTGCGCGGCGTCGATGTTGCTGACGGCCGGTGTGATCCCGGCCGGGCAGTTGAAGTTGAGGCCGGGCATCGGGAAGCCGCCGGGCGCGCGGTTGAGGAAGAGGATCGCCACCTCGCCCGGCGGGATGAAGCCGCCGGTGAGCGGCTTGTACGTGGTGGCCGCGCCGGCGCCGCTCGGAATGAACGAGAAATCCTGCGTGTAGAGCGGCTTGCCGTCGTACTCGACGCCGATCACGATGGGCTCGCTGTGCGTGTTCGCGAGGAAGACGGCGAAGCACGCGCCGTTGCCGCCGAGGATCACGTCGGGCACGACTGCCCAGTAATCGCAGCCGGCGCTGCTCTTCGTGCCGTCCGAGAGGCCCTTGCAGTCGAGCGTGCCGGGGACGCCGCTGCCGAGGCCGGCGTCGTTGCCGAGGCCCACGCCGCCCTCCGAGCGCGGTGTGTATACCGCCAAATCGAGCGTGACCCGATGCGCGGTAAGACGAGGTAAGGCTGCTCGGGGGGGCGAGATGGTTCGGGACCCGAACGAGCTGCTCAGCCCGCCTGACCTCCTCGCGGACCGTCGACGTCGCCGCCGCCGTCGCGACGCGCGCGCATCGCGTCGATGGCCTCGGCCTCCTCGGTCCTCGCGGCGATGACGGCGCGCTTGTCGTGCGCCTTGCGGCCTCGGCCCAGGCCCAGCGTCACCTTCACCCGGCCGCCGTCCTTGAAGTAGAGGTCGAGCGGGATCAGCGTGTAGCCCTCGCGCAGGACCGCGCGCTCGAGGTGGCGGATCTCCTTGGCGTGCAAGAGGAGCTTGCGCGCGCCCTTCTCGACGTGCGGAAAAGCCCGGGCCTTCGAGAAAGGTGCAATGTGCATCTGCTTCAGCCAAACCTCACCGTGATCGACGGTGGCGTACGCCTCGGTGAGGTGGGCGTGGCCGTCGCGCAGCGACTTCACCTCGCTGCCGCGCAGGACGATGCCCGCCTCGAAGCGCTCCGTGATCTCGTAGTGGAAGGTCGCAGCGCGGTTCTGCGCGATGTACTTCTGCGCGTCCTTGCGCTTGCGCCCACCGCTGCGGCGGCTCACCGTTCAGCGCTCCACGGCGGCGTGGAACTGCTTCAAGAAGTCCTTCTCGGCGACGCGGAGGGCAAGGCGTACGCCCGCGCGCTGCATGGCGGTGGTCTGGTCCGCGGGCAGCAGGCGCGCGAGCTTGGCGACGCCGCCGTCGAAGACGCTGTCGATGCCGGCGATGGCGCGAAGGCAACCGAGCTCGTCGGTGCGCCGTTCGTGCACGCGCAGGAGGGCGAGCAGGATCTCGGCGCGCTCGCCGTCATCGAGCTGCTTCGTGCTGCCGATGAGGCGGCCCCAGTCGTAGAAGTAAGGGCCGAACGGCAGCAGAAAGGCCCGCTCGCGACGGAGCGCCCGCGGAACGCGGAGCGGGAGGAAGCGATGGTTCTCCTTCGCCATCAGCAGCTTGTTGAGCTCGCCCGCGAAGACGAACGAGCCATCGAAGCGCGCGCCGCCTTCGTGACCGAGCCGCTGGTAACGGAGGCCCTGCTCGGACGCGATGTGCTCGGGGCGCCACGTATCGACCACGCGCGAGAGATCGCCGAGGTTGTGCGCGACCGTCGTGACCAGAGAGAGCAGCGTCCGATCGTCGCTCTTCTTGCGCGCCTTCTTGACGAGCCTCGCCTCGTGCGTGAGCTCGGCCTCGATCCAGGCGGTCGTGCGCTCGACGACCGCGGCGTCCTTCAGGGCGAGCCCCCGGCCGAGGGCGGCGGCCATGACGCTGAGCCACTCGCCCTGGTGCCCGGCGAGCACCTCTTCATCGAGGACGACGTAGCGCTCGGAGACCGGGCGCACGTCCCAGCGCGCGACCTCTTCGGCGCGATCGACCGCGGATGCGAGGCGCGCTCCGGACAGCTCCGCCCATGCGTGCTGGCGAATGCGCTGATCGACGTCGGTGGGCACGAACGTCGCGACGGTGGTGAAGTGCGCGGCGAGGAGGCAGACGAAGTAGCCCTCGGGGTCCTCGCCCTTCTTCCAGCGCTGCTCGATCTCCGGCGCCTTCTTCAGGATCTGCACCGACGCGAGCGGAGGATCGAGCGTGAGCGCCCAGGGCGCCGTGCTCTTCACCTGATCGAGGAGGAGCTTCGGCGCGATCCCGACGGGCTTCCGTCCCGAGCGGCTCATGTGCGGCTCATGTGGCTGCGAAGGGCACCACCGCGTCGCCTTCGACGTAGCGCAGGGTGCCGAGGTCGATGGTATCGAGCGCGATCTCGACGGTGTCCTCGGAGGCGAGCGGGCCCGAATCCATGACCAGCACCGCGGCCTCGCCCACCTCCACCACCCAGCCCTCGAAGGCCCGGCCGTCGGTGAGCTGGAACATGTGGCGATCGCCGTGCTCCATGAAGCGCTCGAGGAGATCACGCGCCGTGGCAAGGGCGGTCGGGGTGCGCTCGGGGACCATCCTCGTCTGTCTAGGACGAACGCCCCCACGGCGCCAGCGCAGCCTGCGGCTCAGGGACGGATCGACTGCTCCCAGAACACGACGTCGCCCTCGCGGTTCGCGACGAACGACACCCCGCCGTCGTGCGAGATGACGATGGCCAGCGCGCTCGGGTGATCGTTCACGAAGCGGTACGCGGCGCGATGGCGCGTGCCCACCGCCTCGATGTCCTCGGACCGGCGGTTCACTCCTTCGGTGTCGAGCGCACGCCACACGCGCGCCGGCGCGGGGAGCTCGTTCGAGACCTCGGCAGCGAAGCCCACCAGCCCGAAGCGCTTGTCCACGACGACCGCGCCGTCCGTCGCCGCGAGATTGGCGATGGCGCGGCTCCACTCGAACACGTCCTTCTCGAGCTCGGCGAGCTCCTTGCTGTCGTTCGCGACGAAGTCCGACCAGCCGATCGACGGCTTTGCCGCGGCCGCGGCGACCGCCTGGAGCAGCCGCAGCAGGATCGTCCGATAACGATGCGACGCTTCGTCCTGCGCGATGGCGTACTTGAGGCGAAGACCGTCGAGGCCTCCGTCGGTGACCAGGATCATGCCGCCGTGCTGCGCGCCGCGGACGAGCTGGATGGTCCGGCGCAGCATGTGCTGCGCGATGCGGCCGACCAGGCTGCTCTCGACGCTGGTGGGCGTCGCGCTGCTCGTCTGGCGGTTCGCGTGGCTCTCGCGGACCTCTTCACGCTCGCGAGCGAAGAGCGCGGGGAGCCACTCCGAGTCGAACACGTCCATCACCGCATCCACGAGCGCGCCGCGCTCGATCGCGCCGACGAGCTTGCCCGCGCAGCGCACCGCGAGCTGGCCTGGACCGCTCACGTGGATGATCGGATCGAAGGTCCAGTTCGGGACCAGGCTCCGGCCGCCCCACGTGGGCGCGAGCCATGCTGGGCCGGAATGGGCGATGCCCCAGATGCGAAGCGCGTCGTCGTGCACTTCGGCGCCGATGAGCGCGGTCTCGAACGGGACCGCTGGAGCGAGGCGCCGGAGCTCGTCGGGCAGAAGCGCTCGCGCGCGATCGAACATGAGTCGGAGGACGCCCTCGTTGGGCTCGCCATCGGAAGGCAGCGCCACGGCGGGCGTGAGGAGGAGCCGGAACCGCGTCGGCCGAGCCTCCTCGGAGGTGAGCGAGGCCTGGAAGGCCGCGGCGAGCGCGTCGTCGAGGAGCCGCGCGGGAATGGTGAGCGGCGTCGCCGCGGGCCAGTGCGCCTGCACGTAGCGCGCGAGATCGGGGGGATACGCGAGGTCGCCGGACATGGGAATGAGGAGAACGCTACAGGGCTTCGATCGCCGGCCGCACCGATTCGAAGACCACGCGCGCGCGCTCGGCGCACGCGTCCCAGTCCACGTTGCGGCGGTCGGCGACGTTGTAGTCGGGCTTCGCGATCTTGTCCGGTGCCAGCAAGAAGAGAGGAGCGAGCAGCCCTTCGAGGAGCATCACGGTGACCTCCTCGTTGTCGCTCTCGGCATCGGTCACGCTGGTCGGACCGGGGCCGAGGCCGAAGTTCATCCGACCGCGTCGCTCCTTCGGCGCGACCAGCCAGTGACAGACGTCGTGGAGGAGCTTCTCCGTATCGCAGCCGTGGTCGAAGCCCAGCTGGAACGCGCGACCGTCGTAGCCCACCGGCTGCGCGAAGAACGGCGGCTTGCCCTGCTCGTCGCCCTGGAGCGTGACGACGCGAACGCCCTTGCCCGTGGTCTTGCACGCCCACGCGCGGAGCTCCGTCCAGCGCGTGCCGCAGGGCCGCCGCCCGCGCGCGGGGCGCGGATCGAGGCAACAGGGCTGCCGATTGGTCTCCACGGTGCGATTGTCGTAGTAGAAGGCCGCATGCCTCGCAAGTCGGCGATCACCTCCGTCGATGTCGTGATGTCGCCGCGCAAGTCGACCTCGGAGAACGAGGTGCGCGTGGCTGCGGCGCGCGCGGCCAAGATCGCGCTGTCGGACGTGCGCGACGTGCGCGTGGTCAGGCGGTCGATCGACGCGCGGGGTCGCGGGCCTCGCGTGCAGCTGCGCGTGGAGGTGTCGACGGATGCGCCGTTCCCTCCGCCGCGCACCACTCCGCCCGAGCTCCCCGACGCGCGCGAGAAGCCGGTGGTGGTCATCGTGGGAGCCGGGCCGGGAGGGCTCTTCGCGGCGCTGCGCGCCATCGAGCTCGGGCTGCGGCCCATCGTGCTCGAGCGAGGCAAGGACGTGCGCGCGCGGCGCCTCGATCTCGCGGCCATCACGCAGCGCGGCGAGGTCGATCCCGACAGCAACTACTGCTTCGGCGAAGGAGGAGCGGGGACGTACAGCGACGGCAAGCTCTACACGCGGAGCGGCAAGCGCGAGGACATCGCGCGGATCCTCGCCACCTTCGTGGCCTACGGCGCGAGCCCGGAGATCCTGGTCGATGCGCATCCGCACATCGGCACCAACAAGCTCCCCGAGATCATCGCCGCCATCCGCGAGGGCATCGTGCGCGCGGGCGGCGAGGTCCGCTTCGGAGCGCGCGTGACCGGCCTCGTGGTCGCCGGCGACGAGATCCGCGGCGTGACCTTGCGCGACGGCACCACCATCGATGCGACGCGCGTGGTGCTGGCGACCGGACACTCGGCACGTGACGTCTTCGAGCTCCTCGCCGCGCAGGGGATCGCCATCGAGCGCAAGGACTTCGCGCTCGGCGTTCGCGTCGAGCATCCGCAGACCATCGTCGACGAGATGCGCTATCGAACGAAGGAGCGCGGCGCGTACTTGCCGCCCGCGAGCTACTCCGAGGTCGCGCAGGTCGACGGGCTCGGCGTCTACACGTTCTGCATGTGCCCCGGCGGGATCATCGCGCCGTGTGCGACCACGCCGGGCGAGATCGTCACCAACGGCTGGAGCCCGAGCAAGCGCAACAACCCGTTCGCCAACTCGGGCGTGGTCGTCGAGGTGCGCGGGCCGCAGGGCGACGGCGGTCCGCTCTCCGGCGTCGCGTACCAACGCGCCGTGGAGCGCGCAGCCTTCGAGGCCGGGGGCGGCGGTCAGGTGGCGCCGGGCCAGCGTCTCATCGATTTCTGCGACGGCAAGCTGTCGCTCGATCTGCCAGCGTGCAGCTATCCGCCGGGCCTGGCCTCGGCGCGCGTCGATCAGGTCTTGCCGCCGGAGATCGCGACGCGGCTCCAGCAAGGCCTTCGTCTCTTCGGCAAGCGCATGCGCGGCTACTGGACGAACGAGGC
>JAYTZB010001097.1:0-2073 GCA_043742085.1 Polyangiaceae bacterium | reverse complement strand
GAGGTCAGGCTCACCTGGAAGGAACCGAGCGACGCTGCCTCGTACGCGACATCCACGCGACCGCGTGCACGCATCGCCTCCTCGCGCTCGGTCGTGAGGATCTCCCCGAGCAGATCCCGGAGCGTCTCCTCGGAGGTGGAAGGTATGGACAGCTTCTTGATGCTGCCGTAGGCGAGCATCTTCGGCTCGCGGTCGGTGCCTACGCGGAGCTCGTTCGCGCCCTGATCGGCGACGATGGAGAGGACCCGATCGATGCGCGCCATGGATCGGGAGCGTACAGCAGGGCCCAGGAATTCCCCGGTCGCCGTTCACCGCGCGGCGGTGGTGGTTGCCGATCTGGCAGCGCCGCGGCTCACGAAGAGAACTGCAGCGACGCCGAGCGCGACGATGCCGACGCCCAGCGATACGTCCGCGATCAGCATGCGCGACTTCACGTCGTCGAGCCGGGACTGGTCGCAGAAGGGGGCGCAGTCGGTGCGGAGCTTCGACAGATCGCTCTTCGACGTCAGGCCGAAGTAGCCGAAGCTGCCGAGCGCGAGCACCCCCACGCCGGTCAGTACCAGCGGGAGCACGAGCGACCCCGACGAGGACGAGGACGCCGGCGCCGATGCCTCCGTCGAAGGTCGCGGCGGGCCGACGGGCGCCGGCGGCGCTGCCTTCGCTCCGTCCTGGAACACCACGCGCACGAGGCGATTCTTCTCGCTGACGCGCACGACGAGACGCTGGGTCAGCGGCGCATGACCCGGCGCCTCCACGCGGAGCGTGTGCTCGCCGGGATCGACCACGATGGGGCTGCCGTCCGCCTTCGTCGCCACCTGCCGACCGTCGACGAGCACCTTCACGGCAGACAGATCCGCGCCGGCCGCGTCCTGCGCCGCGATCACGATGCTCGGCTGCGTCTCATCGACCTCGCTCAGCCACTTCGCGCAGTCCTTGCGCACGATCGCCGGACACGAAGGCTGGCTGCACGCTCGGAACATCGCGCGCGCGTCGGAGTACCTGTTCTTGTCCCGAAGACGTTGCCCCTCCTCGGAGGACGAAGGACAGTCGAGCGCCGGCCCATCGGCATGCGCGATGCGCGCTGGGCTGGCCGCCGCGAGCGCGAGCAGAACCCGCACCGCCAGCCGCGCGGCACGACGCGTCGCGCGCCTACTTGAGGCACTCACGCTTGTAGACCTTGTGGTTCTCGGCATCGATCACGTAGGGCGGATCGCAATCGACGGCGGGCTTCGGCGGCGGCACCGGTCGTGCAGCGGTCGTCGCGGTCTTGCTGCCGCCAGCGGGCTTCGTCATGGGCTTGATCACGACCTCGGGGGCGGCAGCAACGCTGCTCGCGGCCGCCGCCGGCATCGCGATGATGGTCGGCGGAGGCGCTTGCGGCGCGGGGTCGGCAATCATTCCTTCGTGCGCCGCCGTTCGCGCAGGCGCTCGCCACGTCCCCGCGACCAACGCCACCGTCGCGGTTCCGAGCGCGACCAGCGCGATCGCCCCGATGATCAAGCCAACGGCGCGCGATCGCCGCCGGCCCGGAGGCGCCGGCTCGACGAAGACCGGCGGCGCCGCTGCAACGGTCTGCTCGGTGTCGGGCGGCAGCACGTCGAGCTGCTGTCCTTGCGGCATCGGGAACGTCTTGCCGCGGCCGGTCGAGGCTTCGATGGCGTGCAGGCGGCCCGCGCGCTCCTCGAGCGCAGGCCCCGCGAGACGCGTGACCCAGTCGCCGAGCTCGGTCGGAGCGATCAGACCTCCGCTGCGTTCGAGCGCACCGGCCATCTCCCTCGCCGTCGCGAAACGAGACGTCGGCGGCCATGCGAGGCCCTTGAGGACGAGCTCGTCGAGCGCGGGCGTGACGTTGGGGTTGTACGTGCTCGGAGGCACGAACACCGGCGCGTTCAGCGACGCGAGGATCTTCGCTGCGCGCTGCGCGTCGTTCTCGCCTTCGATGAGCCTGCGCCCCGTGAACAGCTCCCACAGCACGACCGCCGCGGCGTAGACGTCGGTCTGACGAGTGACGGTGCCTCCCGTGATCTGCTCCGGCGCCATGTACGCGATCTTGCCCTTGAGCGCGCCGCTGTC
>JAYTZB010001096.1:0-5923 GCA_043742085.1 Polyangiaceae bacterium | reverse complement strand
GGGCTGTGGATCTCACCGTTCGTGCAGGCCGGGATCGGCTGGGGGCTTCGTGGCGACGACCGTCGTGCGGGACCGGTTTCGGCGGCCGGCGTGAGCGTCGGCTACTCGGCGCTGCTCGGCGAGTCCATCCTGCTCGGTGGCGGTCTCGGCCTCCAGTACCACGAGGCGCGCATCCCGGGCGGCGACACCGCGCCACGCTTCTCGCGCTACTACCCGCAGGTCGACATCCAGCTCGGGTACGCGCTGTGAGATGGCGGAGGAAGGTGCTCGCGGATCGAGAGCACTACCAGTCGTCGCTGGAGCCGCCGCCACCGGAGCTGCCGCCGCCGCCGCCGTAGCCTGAGCCGCCGCCGCCACCGCCACCGCCGCCGCCACCTCCGAAGCCGCCGCCTCCTCCTCCTCGACCGAAGAGGAGAAAGAAGAAGAGGAACTGGCGAAAGCCTGGCGAGACGATGGCGAGGATGATGACGAGCACGAGGCCAATGCCGATGGCGATGGTCTTGACCGACTGCGAGAGCATGCTCGGCGGAGCCTGCGCGCCGCGCCCGCCGTTGCGGCCGGGACGATCGACGCGCGATGGGTTCGATGCGTTCGGGTCTTTCCCCGGATCGCTGACGCCGCCGGGCGTGCCCGTGACGAGCTCGTGGAGGATCGCGTCGGTGCCCTTGTCGACGGCGTCGAAGTACTGACCCTCCTTCAGCAGCGGGTTGATGACGTCCCGATTGATGTGGCTCGACTGGATATCGGTGAGCGCGCCGCCCACGCCGGCGCCGGTCTCGATGCGCGTCTTCTTCTCTTCGGGCGCGATCACGAGGAGGACGCCGTCATCGCCCTTCTTCGAGCCGACACCCCAGGTGCGGAAGGTCGTGTACGCGACGTCGGAGATGTCCTCGCCCTCGAGCGATTTCGGGATGAACACGACCACCGCGAACCCGCTGGTCTTCCGCGCCTCGTCGAGCTTCTGATCGATGCGGAGGATTTGCTCGGCCGTGAGGAGCCCTGCCGTGTCCATGACGTGGCCGTGGATCGGCGGCGGCTTGAACGCCGCGGATGCCGTGACCACCCACAGCAGCATCGCCATCGTGAGGAGCGCGGCGAGGGCAGCGCGCAGCGAACGAGCGCGAAGGGAGGTCATCGGTGCCCCAATGTAATGCCACGAATCGGCGGCGCGAGCCTCGATTGTCGTAGCTCAGCCGATTGCGAGCGCTACGGCGCCGGCTCGCCCGGCTGCGACGGGTCGGGCTCGACGCGCGACGGACGGCGCGACGTCCTGGCGAGCGGATCGACGATCTGCGCCGGCAGCGCCCACTCGTTCGTGAAGATGCCGCCGGCACGGAGGGAACCCGCGCCGAGGAGCACCTGTCCGCGCGAAGGCGCCAGGCCTTCGTCCCAGACCGCGAAATCCGGCAGCAGATCCGGCAGCGACATTGCGCGCAACGTTCCCGTCACGTCCGCGCCCGCCATCACCACCACGTAGCGATCGGGACGGAGCGGGTTCGGGCGAACGAACGCAGCGCCGAGCTCCTTGCCGGTGAAGCGCTGTTGACCCACGGTCACCGCGCCGGCCTCGACGTGGATGGGGAACGCGCTTCCGCGCTCGAGCGCTGCCAGGACGCGGTTCTCACGACCCACCAGGAAGAGCGCGCGGTCGTTTGCGAGCGGCTCGCTCTTCGCGAAGAACTCCGCGTCGCTGAGCACGGGATAGGCGACCTGAACGCCGGGCCGGATCCTGGCGAAGCTGCGTGCCACCTGCTCGTTGGCGCGCGCGTCGCCGTCGCCCGACCCGTAGACGAAGAGGATCGGATCCGCGAAGACGTCGCGGATCGGCCCCGTCACGGCGCCGTGCTTGAAGACGCCGGCATGTGAGCGCGCGCCCTTGCGCCACGTGCCGCCGCGCGTCGTGCCCGCGGCTGGCTCACGGCCCACCACGAGCGGCTCGTTCTCGTCGAACCCAAGGCGCTGTCCGTCGAGGGTGACCGTCACGGGGCCGGCGCCGAGGAGCTGCGCATCGCGCGTGAACGTGAGCTGCGCGATGCCGCTCGTGGAGCCGGTGATGCTCTTCGTCTTGGCGCTGGCGCGCGCGTCGAGCTCGCCCCAGCCCGACTCGCTCGAGAGCTCGTCGACGGTGGCCCACGCGCTCGTCCCCCAGCGCGTGCGCGTCGTCTTGAAGCGCACGTGCGAAGGATGGAGATCGAGGCGGCGGTTGAGCAGCCAGTTGAGGCCCTTCATGTCCTCGTACGTCTGCTGCCACACGTTGTGTCCCGCCTCGGGGTGCTCGTGCTTGACCGAGAAATTGAGCTTCTCGTAGCGCTCGATCAGCACGCCGCTGTTCTCCTCGGGGAGATCCTGGGTGCCGTGCACGATGAAGAGCGGCAGGTGCTCGCCGTTCTCCGCCCACAGCACGTTCGACCGCTCTTCGGCGAGGAAACGCTCCCAGGGACGCAGCGCGCGGCCCGACACGTCGCCGCGGATCAAATAGCTATGGTAGCCGCAGAGCGGCTCGGCGGCGGCGAACACGTGCGGGTGATGAAGCGGCACCGAGGCGGAGCCGATGCCGCCCATCGACATGCCCGTGATGGTGACGCGCGTGGGATCGATCGGGTAGCGACGCATCGCCCACTCGACGGCATGCATGATGTCGGTCTCGCCGAGCTCGCGATAGAGCGAGTTGCCGTGACCGAACGGCGTGATGACGAAGGCGTCGGCCTGCGGAAGGACGCCGACATGGCGATCCTCCCAGCCTTGCTCCTTCTTCGGATCGTCGCCGCCGAAGAGCCAGCGCATCACGCCCATCGAGAAGCCGTTGAGGCCATGGAGGCCGACGACGAGCGGAAACTTCCGCGTGCCGTTGGGCTTGTACCAGGGCGGTACGTAGACGCCGACCTCCGAGAGCTCGCCGTCGATGGGCGAGCGCAGCGCACGGCGCATCGGACCGGTGCGTCCGTCGAACGGATCGAGACCCTGCTCGAGGTTCGCGGCGATGTGATCGAGCTCGCGGGCCTCGTCGGTCTGCGCCTCGATGTCGTAGTCGCCGCGAGACAGCAAGCCGGCGAGCCTCCGTGTGAGGTACCTCACGGAGTCGAGCGAGCCTTCACCGAGGAACGGCGCGTCGGGGGCGACCTTCGCGAGCGCGTGCTCGGCGCGCGCGACGGCTTGCTCCGTGGCGGGCCGCGACGGGAGCGCGTTCTTCACCACGCGACCGGCGACGGTGGTCTCGAGCGTGAGCGGCACGGCGAACGGCGTGAGCGATGGGAGCGCGACCACCACCTCGCCGGCACCTGCTGCCGTCACGGGGACGCCGCCGGCTTGCACGTCGAACACGATCTCGTCGGTACCGTTGCGAACCAGGCGCGAGCCGACCGGTGCCGCCACGCCGCGCGGCGCGCCCTCGGGGTAGCGCACCGTGAGCTTCGGCCGATAGCGCGGCGGCTCCACCGTGCCGTCGAAGGCGCGATCCAGCGAGACCCACGCCATCTTCGTGGCGAGCGTGCGCGCGTCCTCGGCGATGGTGCCAGGCAGGCGTAGGTATGCGCCGGCGGGAGGCGCGAGCGTCGCGTCGACGAAGCGCGCGCGGAATGCCCAAGCGCCGTCGCGCTGGTGCAGCTTGAGGACGATCGTGTGCTCACCGGCAGCGAGGTCGAGCGGCACGACGTCGTCGTCGTCGCGCACGGGCCGGGCGTCGTCGCGCGTGAGCACCGGCGCGCCGTCGACGAGCACGCGTACGCCGTCGTCGACACCCAGCGCGAGGAGATAGCGACCGGGGCGCTCGACGTGGAGCGTGCCCGCGGCGTACGCGATGAGGTCGCTGCCGGGGAGCTCGAGCGCAGCCTTCAGATCGATTGCGCCCTCGTTGCTGGACGCGATCATCCAGCGCGCCGCCGGCTTCTTGCGCGGACCGCCCAGGTCCCGCTCACCCCCGAGCGTGGCTCCCGACGACGGCGCGAGCGCGGCCTCGTCGATACCGGCGACCCCCGAGGGCGGGACGTCGAGCGCGGGACGTGCCGCCTTGAATGGACCCGCGACGAGCCAGGCTCCGATCGAGCCACGCGCCGCCGACGGTGCGATGCGCACGTCGAACGCGGCCGCTCGCGCATCGGCATCGAGGCGGGCGGTCTCGGCCAGAGCGGCGGCGTTCGCGGCGCGGGTAGTCGCGTCGACCGGCGACGGCGGGGCAGCGATCGTCGCGACCGACGACGCCGACGCCGCGGGAGCAGCAGGCGTCGCGGGCGCCGAGTCCGCCGAGGAAGCAGCGAGCGCGAGCGCAGTGACGAGCGCAACGGGGGGCAGGGGAAGCCCGCGTAGGGGACGCGCTCGTCGTCTCATCACTGCACTACGATCGTGCCCTTCATCCCGAAGCTGCAGTGCGGCACGCAGAAGTACTCGAACGTCCCCGCGGTCGGGAACGTGTGCGAGAACGTCGAGCCCGTGCCGGTGAGGACGCCGTCGGTCCCGAACTTCCCGTCGCTCGTGCAGCCGGTGCCGGACGTGACGGTGTGCGAGCCGCCGGCCCAGTTCCACGTCACCGTCTCGCCCGCCTTGATGGTGAGCATCGCGGGCGCGAACGCATTCGACGAGCCGCCGACGGTGACCACGATGCCCGTGGGCGTCGTGGCCGCGTCGCCCGTCGCGCCCGAGGTACCGGAGGTACCCGTCGGTGTGGGTGAGGTCGTCGACGAGCAGGCAGCGACGCACGCCGTCAATGCCGCGATGGCGAGAGCAGCGCGAGCAAATCCAAGCTTCTTCATGGCAGAACCCTCCGGGAGTCGGAGGTGGACGCTAACCGCGCGAGCGCGACCTTGGCAAGTCACGCTGGGGGAAACGCACGAGCCCGGCGGCCGCTTCCGACGTCAGTCCGTGAGGCCGTGCGCGAGGGTGCGGGCGTCGTCCTTGAACAGGATCTCGACCTTCTTCCCTTCGAGCAGCCGCGTCACGATGCCGTCGCCGAACTTCGAGTGACGCACGAGGTCGCCCTCATCGAAGATCTCGCTCACGCGGTAGGGACGGAATTCGCTGACCGCCCTCCCGTTGACCGATTTTTCCCAGGTGCGCTCGCGGTCCATGACCAGCTGCTGCGCCTTCGTCGGGCCGCGCGTCGACCTCGGCGCCGCACCTGACGACGCGGACGCCGTTCGCCCGCCGGCCGAGGCACCGGCGCTCGTCGAGGCCGCCGCCTTGTCTCCGGGCGCTTTCGCGCGGAAATTGTGGTGTGAGCTACACGTCGAGCACTCGACGCGCGCGGGGATGGGACCCACCATCGCAATGATCCGATGATTCAGCACGAGCTTGCACTTGGTGCACCAGCTGTCGACCTCACCCCCCGCTTTGAGCGGTTTCGCCATGGCGCCCTTATACCAAGAAGCGCGCTCGTTCGTCGGCTCGATCACACGCGACGTGATCTCTCATGCACTTCTCGCGGGTGATTCAGGCGCGATCGCGGCCGTCGCGACGCACGTTGACCGAGGTCTTCACTTCGGGACGGGGCAGAGGACGCCGGCTGGGGGGCGTGCGCTCCTCGCCGTCGCCTTCGGACGCGTCCTTGCCGTCCTTGGCGTCCTTCGCGTCGCCGTCCGCACCGCCTTCGGCCTCGGCGCCGTCGTTGTTCTTCTTGGGCTCGCGCCCGTCGTTGGGCGTGAAGCGGATGGTCGTGTTGACCTCGAACTGGACCGTCGTGAGGAGCTTTTGCACCTCGCCGGAGAAGTTCGTGTGCTCCAGGAAATCGCGGATCTCCTTGGCGACGACCCGGAAGAGCCCGTTCTTCGTGTCGTCGATCTGCTGAAAGAGGTAGTGCGCGACCTCCTTCGGGACCTTGAGATCGTGGATGAACTGCTTCACGTCGGCGGGTGACTCGCGCGCCTTCTCGACGCCGATCTCGACCGCGCGCTTCAGGATCTCGGGGATGACGCTCTCGAGGCGCGAGCGCATG
>JAYTZB010001095.1:0-4397 GCA_043742085.1 Polyangiaceae bacterium | reverse complement strand
ATCGGTCAGTTCTTCCGCCAGCTCGAGCCCAACGACATGCCCGTCGGTGGCACCGCCATCGCGCGCGCCCTCGAGCGGGCGCGAGAGCTGCTCGCCCGCGATCCCAAGTCGAAGGAGCACGTGCGCGTCATCGTGCTGGTCACCGACGGCGAGGACCTCGAGGGCGATCCCGTCGCGGTCGCTCGCAATGCCGCCGAGGAGAAGACGCGCATCGACGTCGTCCAGATCGGCGGCCGCGCGCCCGAACCGATCCCCGACGTCAACGCCGAAGGCCGGGTCTCCGGCCTCCGCCGCGACGAAGAGGGCAAGCCGATCACCACCGAGCTCTCCGCCGACGGCGAGGCGCAGCTCGCGGAGATCGCGAAGGTCACCGGCGGCGCCATCGTGCGTGCGGAGCGCGGCGAGACCGGCATCGACGAGATCGCGCGTGGTCTGAAGCGCATGATGCGAGAGGAGCTCGCCGAGCGCGTCGAGACCGCGTTCGATGAAGAATACATGTGGCCGCTCGGCGCCGCCGTGCTGCTCCTCGTCATCGAAGGCCTCGTGCCCGAGGCGCCGCTTCCCCGGCTTCCTTCGGGCGTGCTCGCGATGCCTTCGCGCAGCGGCCGCATCCGTCCCGAGCGCCGCGAGAAGCCGAGCAAGTCCGACGGAAAGAAGAAGAGGAAGAAGGCATGAAGCAGCCTCGCTTCCGCACGATGTTCTGGGGCACGCTCGCCGCGAGCGCGCTCGTGGTGGCGTGCGGCTGGGATCCGTCGCGGCCTTTCGAGCGCGAGTCGCCGGAGGTTCGCGAGGCGGT
Organism: Polyangiaceae bacterium; assembly: GCA_043742085.1. Taxonomy (GTDB): domain Bacteria; phylum Myxococcota_A; class Polyangia; order Polyangiales; family Polyangiaceae; genus Labilithrix. The sequence continues at coordinate 3,601 of JAYTZB010001095.1, read as the reverse complement.
CTCGTACCTCGATGCCGGTGATGCCCAGGCGGCAGGCAGCCTGCTCGAGGAGTACCTGGCGACCGGCCAGTGCAAGGAAGGCAACATCGGGACGCCGCCGCGCGTACGCACGCGCTCGAACGGCTCGTTCGATCTCGGCCTCGCGCTCTTCAAGCTCGCCGAGAAGTACGGACGTCGCTTCGGCGACGAGGAGATCGACGCGGGAATTCCCGAGGATCCGGCGCTCAAGACGCAGCGCTCGGAGCAGGTCGATTGCGCCCTCAAGGTGATGCGCGCCATCGCCACCGATCTCACGCAGCCCGTCGATCTGCGAGCGCGCGCGCGCTATCTCGAGGGCAACCTCCTCTTCCTGAACGCGGCCTACGAGGAGGCGGTGCGCGCCTACGACGCGGCGCTCGAGCTCGCGCCCGGCATGCATGACAGCGGCCCCATCGCCGTCGGCGACGCCGGGCGTGTCTACGACCCCGATCTGCTCGGACGCGACGCCGCGTGGAATCGCGCCATCGCCCTCCGACGCATCGAGGACAAGAAGGACGCCGGCAACGACGGCGGCAAGGATGGGGGCGGCGACAGCGGCGGCGATAGCGGGAGCGGCGACAAGAACGACGACAAGAAGGACGGCGGCGACAAGAACGACGACAAGAAGCCCGACGCCGGGAAGGACGCCGGCGGCGGCAAGGACGCGGGCGGCAAGGACGCAGCGCCCGACGACGACAAGGACAAGGACAAGCCGAAGCCTGACGGCAAGCCCGATGCGGCTCCTCCGCCTCCTCCTTCGCGTCAGAACCAGGACGAGCGCATGCTCGACCAGCTCGAGAACGCGCCCACCGTCCAGCAAGAGACCGCGAAGAAGATGGGCCAGAGGCGCCGCGTCCGCGGGATGAACGACAAGTGACGCGCGCCTTGCTCCCCGCGTTGGCCGCGCTCTCCGCGTTCCTGCTCGCCTTCTTCGTGACGCGCACCGCGCATGCGCAGCGGGTCGAGATGAACGCGACCGTCGACGTCGACACCGTCGAGGTCGGCGAGACCCTCACGTACATCGAGCAGGTGATGTCCCACAACGGGCCGACGCCGAGCGATCCCAAGCCGGGGGCGATCACCGGCTTCTCGCTGGTCGGCGTCTCTTCGGCGCCCGTGCACATGCGCATGACCGTCAACGGTGCGCTCGACGAGGTGAGCGGCCTCGTGACGTCGTGGACGCTGCGCGCCGACCGGGTCGGATCCTTCGTGCTGGGGCCGGCGACCATCACGCTGGGATCGTCGCGACGCAGCGCCGGCGCGGTGCGCGTTCGCGTCGTGGAGCGCGGCAAGGGCGGTGGCGCGCGGCCTCGGACACGACCGCCGGTGGATCCGTTCGGCGGCGCGTCGCCCCTCGATCCGTTCAAGAGCCTCTTCGACTTCGGTGACGACGACCGCCGCGCCGAGGCGACGCCCGTGCAGAGCGCGGATCCCAAGCTTGCCATGGAGCAGCCGCGCGCACCGGTCGCGTTTCTCCATGCGACGCTCGACAAACCGAATGCGGTGGTCGGCGAGCAGGTGACGATCGCGGTCTACCTCTACGAAGATCCGTATGCGCGACAGGGCCGGCCCGGCGACGTGCACGAGGCGACGGCAAACGATTTCGTGAAGCGATCGCTCATGGAGGACGAGTCGCGAGCGGTCGGCGCGGGGACGGCGCTCGTCGGCGGCAAGCTCTGGAACGTGAAGCTCATTCGAAAGAACGCGCTCTTCCCGCTCAAGACCGGGCATCTCGCGATCGAGCCCATGTCGCTGACGCTGCCGCAAGCGCGCGTCGGGCTCCGCGCGAGCGAGACGCTCTACGTCGACGTCGCGGAGCCGCCGATCGCCGGACGACCCGCGGGATATGCGGTCGGCGATGTCGGCGACATGGCGCTCCAGGCCACGGTCACCCCCCGCGCCATCCCGCGTGACGGGGCGATCGGCGTGGTCGTCGAGCTACGCGGCACCGGCAATCTGCCGAGCCAGCTCTCGGTGCCGGCGACGCCCGGCGTGGAGTGGCTCGAGCCGACGCTGCACGACAAGCTCGGCCTCGTGGCCGCGGATCGCTTCGGCGGCACGCGGACGTTCTCGTACGTCGTCCGCGTGCACAAGGAGGGCGCCGTCGATCTCGGCGAGGTCCGCCTCCCCTACTACGATGCCGACAAGCGTGCCTTCGCGGTGGCGCGCGCGACCATCGGCATCGTGAACGTGGCCGCGGGAGGACCGGCGCGCGATGCGGGCATCGATGGGCCGGAGGTGGTGCTGGCAGGCATGCCCAAGGAGCGACACGTCCTCGAAGGCGCGCGCGCGCAGTCGTTCGTCGCGGAACGTCCGCTCTACTGGGCTGCGCTGTTCGGGTCGCCGCTCGCGTGCGCGCTGGTGCTCGGCGCGCATGGCCTCATCGGTCGATGGCGCGAGAAGCGGGCGGACGCGTCGCCGTCGGTCGAGTCGGTGGCAAAGACGCGACGCGCGGAGGCCGACGAGGCGTGCCGCGGCGGTGACGGCAAGGCGGCGATGGGCGCGATCGCACGTGCCATGGAGAGCGCCGTGCTTGCGCGCACCGGAGTCAACTTGCGCGGCGCGGCCGGCGACGCGGGCAAGACCGAGCTCGAGGACGCGGGCGTCGATGCGGCTCACGCGAAGGACGTGGTCGCGCTCCTGCGGCGCTGCGAGGACGCGCGGTTCTCCCCGGATGGCGTCGACATCGCGACGGCGCGCGAGACGTGGGCGAGCGCCAAGACCGCGCTCGACGCCGTCGAGACGAGCCACGGCGGCGCGCGCGGCGGCGAAGGGCGGAAGCCGGCGTGACGAAGCGGGCGTGGGGGATGCTCGCGATCGTGGTCGCGCTGATGAGCAGCAGCGCGCATGCGGGCGCGGACGGAGACGCGGATGCGGGCGCGAACGCGAATGACGTGAAGGAGGAGGCGGGCGAGGAGACCGACCCGACGGCGTTGTTCCGCGCGGCGACCGATGCGCTCGCGGGCGATCGGCCGGTCGAGGCGATCGCGAAGCTCGAGGCGCTGGGCGATCGCGGCGTGATCGATGCGGTGGTGAGCTACGACCGCGGGCTTGCCTACGCGGGCCGCGTGCGGGCGGGCGCGGAGCAGCCGGGGGATCTCGGGCGAGCGGCGCACGGGTTCGAGGAGGCGCGCGAGCTCTCGCACGACGCGGCGCTCATCGACGATGCGACCAGGGCCCTGGCCGCGGTTCGTGCCGAGGTGGCGCATCGTCGATCGCGCTCGGGCGATCCCATCGAGCTGGAGAGCGGGCTCTCGCTGGGTCGATCGATCGTCAAGCTGCTGCCGGAGAACGTGTGGGCGATCCTGGCCGCGTTGAGCTCGCTGGCGCTGGCAGCGGGCATCGTCCTGCGGGCGAAGGCCAGCGTGCGTCGGCTGAAGGTCGCGGGTACGACGACCTCGGTGGTGGCCGCGGGTCTCCTCGTGGTGCTCGCGCTGGTCCTGGTGTCGGCGCGCGACGTGCGCCTGCGCGTGCGCGAGGCGGTGGTGATCGCGCCGACGACGCGCCTCCTCGACGACAAGCACGTCGCGATGTTGTCGGTCGCGCCGCTGCCGGAGGGCGCGCGTGTCGAATTGCTCGACGA
>JAYTZB010001094.1:0-6469 GCA_043742085.1 Polyangiaceae bacterium | reverse complement strand
CGTCGGTCTTCGGCGAGCTGGGCGGCGTCTGGCACCTCACGAGCGCCGGCAGCACGACCGTCGACGCCACCATCTCGGGCAACGTCTTCACCGCCGTGGTGAACGGCTCCGGCGGTCCGCTCGGCGGTTCGGGATGGGTCACGGTGAAGGTCTGCAACGGCGCAGCAGCCGGCAAGACGTCGAGCGGTCTCGAGCTCGCCGCCACGCTGCACTGATCGCGTGCGCTTCACCCGCGGGCACGCCGCGGTCGTCGTCGGCGCACTTGCCGTGACGGCGGCGGTCTTCATCTCGGCCACGAGCGACCGCGCCGCGCCATCCACCGGCCCGGTCCTCGTCGTCCGCAGCGAGGCGCAGGATGCGTCCAGCCCGACCGCGCAGCGCGACGCTCGTACGGAGGTCGCGCAAGAGGAGCGCGCGATGGCGCTCGCGGGCGCCTCGATGTCTCCCGGCGATCGCCATCGGATCCTCGAAACGATGGATTTCGTTCGCACGAGGATCGAGGCGCGGCTCTCTCCGCTAGGCAACGATCTGGAGGACGGCGATCCGCTCGACGAGCTGAGGAGCTCGCTGGAGCCGTACCTGCCGACACTCAACGCGGCGCGCGAGCTCGAACGCGGGAGCTGGCGATCGGCGGATCTCGCCGTGCGCATCGCTCCGAGCTGCGCCGCGGCGGCGCCAGCGGCCGGGGAGACGTGCATCGCGCTGTGGGACACGCGCGATGGTCCGCCGGTGCTGGGCCGGCGCGCGCGGTTCCTCGCGTGGGCAGCGGCGCGTGCGGTGGTCGTCGAGCTCGGAAGCCGCGCGCGGGCCGAGGAATGCGCAACGGCGCTCCGCGCTCGAACGCGGCTCGCGTCGTCGACGCTCGCGCTCGTGCTCCTCGACGATGATCTCGCGATGCGACCGACGCCCGACCGCGCCGAGATCCAGGAGGCGGCGCGGCGCCTGGCCCTCGCGCTCGCGTCTCATCCCGGCGCGGGCGCATCGGCGGAGAGGCACGAGCTCGCAGCCCTCGCCGAGGCGCGCGTCGCTCCCCGCGCGTCAGCCTGGCTCACGGTCCCACCGACCGCGCTCGTCGTGGTGCCGCGCCTCTCCGCGATGGCCGATGTCGTCGGGCTCACGAAGGAGATCGAAGCCGCAGCCGGCCCCGGAGCGCGCTGGATTCACGCGCCGGCGGCGGCCGAACCCTGAGAATTTACAGGCACTTGCGTCAGTGACGTCGTTTCTTCTGTAAGGCCCGGACCACGGCCGCGTTCCTACGCCATGGAGAACGCGATGGTCAGCAAGAAGCTCTGGATGTTCGTCTGCCTGGTCCTCTTCCTCGCGGGCTGTGCGGGCGGCGCAGGCTCCTCCACCGGCAGCAAGTCGGCGTCCTCGCCCGCCGCGGGGAGCTACGCCGGCGTCGGAGGCGAGCCGTCGGGCGGCGCACCCTCTGCGGACTACGCGCCCGGCACCGTGAGCGTCCAGTCGGAGAGCACCAGCACGGGCTCGTCCGCGCCTCCCGCACCCCCCGCCGCGTCGCCGCGCTCGTCGAGCAAGGCCGGCGCCTCCTCCGACTCGGCCTCCACCGCTTCCCGTCGCTTCGAGCCGACCACGCCCGCTCCCGAGCAGCGCCCCGGCCTCGGTACCGAGTTCGGCGAGGCGCGTACCTCGCGCGTCCACGACGTCAGCTTCGTCCGCGAGGGCGGCCGTCCGTTCGCCGTCGCCGCGCTCAACTACAACGACCGCAAGGGCGTCGACGCGCTCGCCTCGCTCGCTTCACGCCGCGACTCCGCACGCAGCGTCTCGACCGGCGGCGGCGCCGTGACCATCTCGATCCGCGACGCGAGCGGCGACCCGCTCGAAGCGGTGCACGTCGGCGACCGCACCTTCGTGGTCGGTCAATCCGGACAGCGCTACACGATCGTCCTCGAGAACCACACGAGCCATCGCTTCGAAGCGGTCGGCACCGTCGACGGTCTCGACGTGATCAACGGCAAGCCCGGCACGTTCGACAACCGCGGCTACGTGCTCCTGCCCTTCGCCACGCTCGAGATCGAAGGCTTCCGTACCAGCACGAGCGCCGTCGCGGCCTTCCGCTTCGCGTCGGTCGCGGACTCCTACGCCGCGCAGACCGGCAGCGCTCGCAACGTCGGCGTCATCGGCCTCGCGTTCTTCGGTGAGAAGGGCGACTCATTCGTCCCCGAGGGCGAGACCCGCCTCCGTGACTCGGCCAGCCCGTTCCCCGCCGACCCGCGCTTCTCGCAGCCGCCCCGCCGCTGAGTCGCCTGAATCACGCAGCAGTCTCACCTTCGAGGGCCGCGAGTTTTACTCGTGGGCCCTCGAAGCGCTTTCGAACGACGCTGAAGTAGAGGAGCGCGAGGATCGCCACCGCGCCTGCGAGCATCCTGGCGGGGAGCTGGTTCGGGGGGAGGCTGCACACCACGAGGACGCCAGCGCTCCAGGTCACCGCGACCCACGCCACCAGGACACCCCAGCGGCCGAGGTGGAACGGGCCGCGCCTCTTCCACGCGCCACGGTGGCGAGCGATGGCGCCGAGGAGGATCGGGAGCGCATAGCTCACGTAGAGGCTCATCGTCGCCATCTTCGCCATCGCGTCGAAGAGTGAATCGGAGAAGGGCGCGGTGCCGAGCACCAGGAGGAGGGGACCTACCGTGGCGATGCCGATCGCGACGAGCGGTGTCTTCGTCCGCGGGCTCACGCGGCTGATCAGCGACGCGAACGGGAGGCCGTGATCCCTGGAGAATGCATACATCGTGCGGGACGCGCTGGTGACGCTCGATAGGCCGCAGAACCACATGGCCGCGAGCGCGAGGGCCATCGCCACGCGGCCGAAGCCGTCCCCGAGCGCGACGCGCATGATGGTGAGGGCCGCATGGCGATCGCCTGCCACCGCCGGAAGATCGCGGATGGCGAGCGTGATGGCGACGAGCAAGAGATAGCCGGCGACCGCGCTCACCATGACGCTCGTGAGGATCCCCCACGGCGTGCGCCGCGCTGGATCGCGCGTCTCCTCCGCGAGATGCGCCGACGCGTCGTAGCCGGTGAACGTGAACATGCTGAGCACGAGCCCGTTCGCGAAGCCGAGGGCCAGGTTGCCGTCGCTGCGGGTCGTGAAGCCCGATGCGAGGAACGAGACCGGCTGCGCGCGCCCCAACGCGAGAAGCGCCCCTACCAAGATCGCGACGCCGAGGATGTGCACCACCGCCGAGAAATCGTTGAGCCACGCCACGAGGCGCACGCTGAACGCGTTGAACAGCGCATGGCTCGCGAGGATCGCTGCCAGCAAGTAGAACGGCGCGCGCCCTCCGAGGCCGAGCGTCGCGGCGAGCTCGCTCGCGCAGCCGAAATCGATGGCCGCGACGATCGCCACCTGACCCACGAGGTTCATGGCCGCCGTCACCCACCCCCAACCTGCGCTGCCGAGGAGCGCCGACCAGTGATAGAGCGCGCCTGCCGTCGGGAACGCGCTCGCTAGCTCTGCCATCGCGAGCGCAACGAACATCGTACCCACGCTGACGAGCGGCCAACCGAGGCCGAGCGCCGCGGGGCCGCCCGGACCGATGGCATCGGCATACGCCGTGATGCATCCGGTGAGGACGCTGATGATCGAGAAGCTGACGGCAAAGCTCGAGAACCCGCCCATGCGGCGGAGCAGCTCCTGCGCATAGCCGAGGCGACCGAGCGCGCCCGCGTCCGAGTCCATCGGGCCGAGCGTATACCTTGACGCGCGCCCCTCGATGAAGTCCCTTGGTCTCCCGGTGGCCAAGGACGAAGACGAGATCGTCGTTCCGAAGAAGTCCAAGAGCACGAAGGGCTCTTCGGGGCTCGGCAGCAGCACGGCTGGCGCGACGCGCGCCACGCCTCAGATGCGCCGCCTCATGCGCATCACCGCGGGCATCGGGATCGCGCTCGGCGGCTTCGTCACCATCGTCGCGGTGATGGGTGTGGTCGGGCTCGCCGTCGACAACATCTGGGCGCGGCTCGCGGTCGGCCTCGTGGTGGTGGTAGGGCTACCCGCGTTCCTCGCCGATCGAATGCTCAAGCGCTCGGACTCCACGCTCGCCACGCGCGGCGGTCTCGGAACGGTGGCGGACGTCTTCGCGATCGTGCTGCTCGGCGCCGCGCTCATGCTGATCGCCGCCGACAGCGTGACCTCGGGCCTCTTCCGTCACGAGGGCGACCTCTACGCGCGACACGGCTCGACCACGATGGCGCGCGCGGTGTACTTCGTCGCCGGCGTCAGCCCGGTCTTTCCCGCAGAGAGGCCGGCGACTGCGCCTGGCGGCTCGGCATCCGCTTCGGCGCAAGCCAGCGCGACGAACAAGCCCGTGACGCCGCCATGAAGGGCTACGCGACGTTCTTCCTGATCGCGGTCATGTCGCTGGGGCTCGTGTTCCTGCTGCTGACGCGAACGCGCAAGGACTACACGGCGGTACCGTCGGTCGATCCTGCGTTCATCGAGGGCGCTTCGCCGCTCGGGCCGGACGGAGGTGTCGACGCCGGCGCCGACGCGAGCGCGTTGACCGTCGGTGACGCCGCGGCCGATGCTGCGCCGGCCAAGCCGACCGAGCGTCCGCTTCGCGTCACGGCCCTCGGCTGGGAGCTCGTCGCAGCAGGCGTGGCGCTGACCGCGCCCGATGGCGGCGCCGTCGGCCTTTCACCGGCCGCACCGGCCATCGAGCTCGCTCCGGAGACCACGCTCGACGCCGTCGAGGCTCGCCTCGCGCGTGGTGGCAGCGATCCGGTGGGCGCCGACATCGCCGTGATGCCGCTGCCGGCCTTCGTCGTTGCGTTCGATCGCCTGCGTGCGCTCGACCCGCGCGCGTTCGTGGTGGTCGGGTTCTCGCGCGGTCGCGAAGAAGTGCACGCGAACGCCGGCGCGCTCCTCAAGGCGCCGCCCGGCGCCGACGAGGTCAAGCTGATCGCATTCGGACCCGCCACGTCCGCCGACGCGGCCGCGAAGGCATCGGGCACCGAGTCGGCGACGGTGCTCGGGCTCTTCGCGCTCGATCTGCTGGGCGTGCCGCCGGCGCGCATTCGCATGCTCGCGCCGGGCGCCGCCGACGCGAAGACCGCGCCGTTCGCCGCCGTGGCTCGCGGTGCTGCCGACGAGCGAAAGCTGGCGTTCTCGAGCGCCGATGCGTCGCGCCTCATCCCGATCGTCGCCGTTGCTCCGAAGGCGCAGCTCGATGCCAACGAAGCGAAGATGAAGGACTTCGCGAGGGCCTGGCTCGACGGCCTCGATCGCTCGCGCAAGGATGCGTCGAACGTCGCGCGTCGCCTCGCCAACAAGGAGGCGCTTCCGCTCGCCGCCGGCATCGGCGGTGCACCCGAGGCCATCGCGCTTCTCGAGCGACTCGGCCAGATCGAGCCCGTCTCCCTCGCGCAGCAGCGCGCCTTCATCGGCGCTTCGGCAACGGGCCCGGCCACGCTCGAGACGTTGACGCAGAAGACGTGGAGCCTTGCGCGCGCCGGCGGTCTCACCACGAGCGCGGCGCCGAGCCCGCTGCCCATCGACGAGCGCGTCGCGCTCGCCATCGCACCCGCGCCCGCTCCGCAGCACGCCAGCGACGGCGCCGGCGGTGGTGCCGACGCAGGCGCATTCGCGGCGCTGCCCGCCGGGACCACGCCGCTGCTCGTCTATCGCGCCGTCGATGCGCAGGCGGATGCGGCGTCCGTCGCCGCGCAGATCGGCTTCCTCGCCGGCGTGTTCGAGCACGCGGCATTTCGCATCACGGCGAAGGGCGGCGAAAAGATGGCGCGCGCCATCGCGGCGCAGGCGAGCGACAGGTTCGACCTCCCCGCGTCACGCCTCGCGACGACGGCGGGTGAGCCGGCGGGCGCGTTCGCGAGCGTCGAGATCGTCTCGCTTCCGTAACTGCTTCGGTAGCGACTTCGCCATTCGCTACTTGAGTGACTCGATGAAGGTCCACGTGACCTTGCCGGCCTGGTTCCACAGGCCGTGACCGAGGCCGGGGATCCGGCAGACGCCGACGGGCTGGAAGCAGCCCTGCAGCATGACGCACGGAGGGATGAGCCCGGGGACCGTGCCACCGCCGCAGCGGTTCGCGTAGCTCCAGTGGTCGATGCTCTTCTGACCTTCGGTGGGCGGCACGCTGCCGTCGCTGTTCCCGTGCACCACGAGTGAGGCCACTGCCTTGCCGGGGCACACGAGGTGGCCGGAAGCGTCGTAGCTGCCGCCGGAAGCCTCGTACGGGCCGCCGCCGGCGTGCGTGACGACGGCGCGGATGCGCTCGCCGCGCTTGCAGCCGAGCTGGTTGGCCATGTACGCGCCGTTGCTGAAGCCGGTGACGAACACCCGTCGTGGATCGATGCAGAGTGCATTGTGTGACGCGAGGAGGATCGCGTCGAAGAGCGCGACATCACCGTTGCTCGAGGCCGGTGCGTCGAGGTCCCAGCCGCCGGCGCCCTCCGGGTAGACGAACACCGCATGACCGGCCGCCACCTT
>JAYTZB010001093.1:0-8980 GCA_043742085.1 Polyangiaceae bacterium | reverse complement strand
ACGCCGCTCTCGCCCGAGCCATCCGCGCGCAGCATGCCGAGGGGCGTGTGCGAGCCGCTCGTGCTCGTGACGCTCACGCCGTTGACGCCGCTCACCCCGAACGGGCTGCGCGCCCCCGCGGCCGGCGAATTGCCCGCGAAGCCGGGGACGCTCGACCGGACCGGCGGCGGCATGTCGCTCGGGATTGGAACGAACGCGCCGCTCGTGTTCACCGCCGCGAGCTGGCCGGTCATCGAGACGCCATGCGCGCGCTTGATGGCCTGCAGCACGGCGTCCATCGTCGTGTAGCGCTCCGCAGGATCCTTTGCGATGCAGCGCATCACGAGCTCCTCGAACGCGGGTGAGCACACGAGGTTCGGATTCACCTCACGCATCGGCGGCGGCGGCTCACCGACGTGCGCCATCAGGATGTTCACGCTCGTGGGACGCTCGAACGGAACTTTTCCCGCGAGCATCTCGTACATCATGATGCCCAGCGAGTAGACGTCGGTGCGCGCGTCCACATGACCGCCCTGGATCTGCTCCGGCGCCATGTACTTCGGCGAGCCCATGAAGAGCCCCGTTTGCGTGAGCTGCTCCTCGGGGCGCTCCGACAGATGCTTCACGAGCCCGAAATCGAGGACCTTCACGTAGTCCTCGTCGTCGCCGTGCTTCGACAGGAAGATGTTCGCGGGCTTGAGGTCGCGGTGGATCACGTCGAGCGTGTGCGCCTCGCGTAGCGCTCGACAGATCTGCTGCGAGATCCGACCGACGCGATCCTCGTGCATCGTCCCCGCGTCGCGGAGCGCGTGATGGAGCGTCTGCCCTTCGAGCAGCTCCATCGCCATGTAGTAGACGTCGTCGTCGGTCTTGCCGTAGTCGAAGATGGTGACCGAGTTGGGGTGCGTGATCCGCGACGTGATGCTCGCCTCGCGGAAGAAGCGGCGGTGGAACTCCGGGTCGGCGTCACCGTTGTAGTTCGGGTTCAGCACCTTGATGGCGCACGACCGGCCGAGCGGAAGCTGCTCGGCCACGTAGACCTTGCCCATGCCGCCGCGCGCGATGAGGCTGATGATCCGGAAACGCTCCGCGATGACGCGACCGATCAGGGGGTCGGGGGCCCCTGACTTCACAGCCGTCGCAGTCGCTCCGTCGGAGGCCATCGGTGTCTAGTTCGGGATGCGGGGCGGGCCCCACGCGGATAAAGCCGCGGGAAAATAGACCTCCCGCGGGTATGAAGTGTGCCTTGCACGGCGCATGGAGTCAACGAACCCCCGGTCCTGGAGACGCCGCGGGAATTCCGCCCACGCTGGGCATTTCCCGGCGTTTCGCCCTGGTTTTCATGGGCGAGGCTTTGGGATAGGGTGCAGGCCGCCATGCGATCCCTCCTCCCGTCTCGCGCTCCGCACGCCATTCTCCACGCCTGCCTGGCGCTGATCACCCTGGTCACCCTGTCCCTGGTCGCACGCGATGCGTCCGCGCTCGGGACCTTCAAGCTGAAGAGCAGCGAGGCCCAGGAGGTCTCTGGCGCCTGGCACATCTACGTGACCATCGAGCTCCCGAAGCCGCCGCTCACTGCCCACCAGACCATGAAGTTCAACTTCACGAAGACCATGGCGTACGAGCGTGCGCTGATCGACGGTCATAACGAGCCGGTGCTGAATCGCCAGGCGCTCCAGAACCAGACGCCGAGCATCGAGAGCCTCGACGTCGACTTCGCGGATCCGAGCGGCAAGATCTTCAAGGGCACGCGCTTCGACTTCGGCCTCACGCGCAACCGCGGCTACGAGGCCGGCGAGTACAAGGTCGAGGTGAAGACGACCGACGGCACCACCGTCGGCAGCACGGCGACGCTCATCCTCAAGGGCGACAACCCGGTCGTCGATCGCCGCGCCATCGCGTTCAACGCGAAGGAGTCGGGCGTGAAGAAGGTCGACGGCGTCGACGCCGGCGCCAAGGTCGCGCAGAACGACGACGCGCCCGCCTCGAACACGATGGGCGAGGTCACGCCCACCGGAACCGCACAGCCCTTCATCGCGAAGGAAGGCCTCGAGAAGTCCCCCGAGGAAGAGATCAAGACGCGCCCCAAGGGCTGCGGCTGCTCGCTCCCCGGCGGCGTCGACCCCGGCGGTCTGCTCTGGCTCGCGCCGCTCGTCGGGCTCGGCGCGCTGATCCGCCGTCGTCGCAGCGCGTGACCCCCGACGAGGCGATCAAGAAGGTCGCGGCGGGAGACATCCTCCCCGTCTGGCTGGTGGTCGGCGAGGAGCGCATGCTCAAGGACGCCGTGATCGCCGCAATCACGAAGGCGGCGCTCGCCGGCGGCCTCCCCGACTTCAACCACGACAAGTTCACCGCCGGCGAGACCGACGTCGACAAGATCATCGGGGCCACGCGTACGGTCCCGATGATGGCGAAGAAGCGCGTCGTCTACGTGCGCGGCCTCGAGCGCTGGGACACGGCGTCGGCATCGAGCTCCGACGACGACGCGGGCAGCGGCAAGGCGCTTCCTCCTCTCGATCGCCTCGCCGAGTACGCGAAGGCGCCCATCGACTCGACGACGCTCATCCTCGTCGCGCAGAAGCTCGACGGCCGCCGCAAGATCGTCGCCCTCGCAAAAAAGCAGGGGTTCGTCGTGGACTGCGCGCAGATCGATGGCCGCCAGCTGCCCGGCTGGATCCGCGCGCGCGCGAAGCTCAAGGGCCACACCATCGAGCAGGACGTCTGCGATCTCATCGCCGAGATCGCCGGGCCCGATCTCTCGTACCTCGACGACGTCCTCGAGCGGCTCTCGCTCTACGTCGGCAAGGACGCACCGATCACCGAGGACGCCGTCGCCGTGAACGTCACGCGCGTTCGACTCGCGGACACGTGGAACCTCGTCGATGCCGCGAGCACGAAGGACCTCGGGCGCGTCCTCGCGCTCTTCGCCGACGTCTACGACCCGCGCGACCGCGGTCTGCCGCTCGTCGGCGCCATCGCATGGTCGCTCCGGCAGCTCCTCAAGCTCGAGGCCGCGCTCGGCACCGGCGCGAGCATCGACGAGGCGGCGCGTCGTGCCGGGATCTACCCGACCTTCCGTGCGCGCGAGCATGCGCAGAAGCTCAAGTCCTTCCGGCCGCGCGAGCTCGAACGCTGGCTGGTCGTCGTCCAGGAGACCGACCTCGCGCTCAAGAGCTCGCGCCGCCCGGCCGACGCGATCCTCGAAGAGATGTTCACGCGCCTCTGCCGAAAGGCCGCCTAGCGCTCGCCTAGCGCTCGCCTGGCGCTCGCCTAGCGCTCCCCCGCTCGGTGGGCGCAGGCCGCCGACCCCGCTAGAGCTGCGGTTTTGGCGCCCTTGTCGGGCTTGCGCCGTGCCCCCATGGATGACAGAACGCCCAGGCAGCCTTACGCTTTTGTCCGGAGCAGCCGGTTTCCGGCGTCGACCTCTGGACTTGTGCGTAAGTCCTCGAAACAGCAGGAGATTCTGAGATGCACGTCCCCGTCAGGGTGATCCGGCCTCAAGCGGCGGTCACAGAAGATCGCCCCACCACCGCGCCGCCCTCCACCGAGTGGCTCGCGTCCGCCGAGTTGCCGACCCGCTTCGGCCTCTTTCGGACCCACGTATTTCGCACCGTCGAGCACCTTCACGGTGTGCCTGGCTCGCATGCCGCGTGCCCCAAGGAGCACGTCGCGCTCGTCTTCGGCGACATCGAGGGCGCGTCCAACCTCCCGATCCGCATCCACTCCGAGTGCATCACCAGCGAGGTCTTCGGATCGCTCAAGTGTGATTGCAAGGAACAGCTCGATGCGGCTCTCGCCGAGGTCGCTCGGCGCGGCGCAGGCGCGGTCCTGTACCTCCGCCAGGAAGGCCGCGGCATCGGCCTCGCCAACAAGATCCGAGCGTACGAGCTGCAATCGCAGGGCGCCGACACCGTCGACGCCAATCGACTCCTCGGCCTCCCCGACGACGCTCGCGAGTACCACGCGGCGGCGGACATGCTCGCGCACTTCCACGTGCAGAGCGTGCAGGTCATGACCAACAATCCCGCCAAGGTCGACGCGCTGCGCGTCCTCGGAGTGGAGGTGACGGGCCGCCTGCCGGTGGTCATCACTCCGAATGCGTTCTCCGCGGGCTACCTCGAGACGAAGCGCGCGCGCATGGCGCACGAGCTTCCGACCCGTTTTTCAGGGCCCAGCGTGGTCTCGAACGGCGCTCCGGCAGGCGAAGCCGAGTAGCCGCTTCCCATCGCACGGCGCGGTCGCGTAATGTTCGGCGCACGCATGCCGATCGAGATCCGAGGTCTGCTTGCAGCCGCCGCCGCTGCGGTCGTGACTGTCACGAGCGCGGGTGCCTCCGCCCAGTCGCTACCGTCGATCGACGCCCGCACCTGGCGCGCGCCCACCGATCCCAACGCATCGATGGTCATCGAGCCCGCGGCCACGCCCGGGCCCGGCGTCCTCAGCTTTGGCGGCTACGGCAGCTACGCGTATCGTCCGCTGACGTTGCGGCGCGCCGGTAGCGACGACGTCGCGCTCCGCCCCGTGGAGCACGTGGTCGGCCTCGATGCTGTCGCCAACCTCGGCATCGGCCAGCGCTTCGCCATCGGCGCCTCGATCCCGCTCGTCCTCTACCAGGACGGATCGCGGCCGCTCCCGCCCACCGTCTCGCAGGTCGATGCCACGCCGAGCTCCGGCATCGGCGACCTCGGCATCACGATGAAGGGCGCGCTCGTGCGGAACGAAGGGGGCGGCCTTGGCCTCGCGGCGCTCGGCAACTTCACCATCCCCACCGGTGACCGCAACAACTTTGCGAGCGAGGGCTCTGTCACGGCGAGCGGGCGCTTGCTTGTAGAATACACGCTTCTCGTGGCGGCCGCACAAGCGAGCGTCGGCTACAAGCTGCGCACCGAGCACCGCACGTGGCCGTCGGAGGACGCTGGCGGCTTTCGTTTCGGCGACGAGATCCCGTGGACCATCGGCCTCACCATGCGTCCCGGCGTTCTGGGCGTCGACTCGGGCAATCGCCAGCGCTGGGAGCTCGCCGCGCACGGCTGGTTCCCCGCAGGACCGGTCGGCCCGTTCGGCAGCGGTGATCCCGGCAGCGCCGCGCTCACGCCGGTGCTCCTCACCGCGAGCAACCGCATCGACCTCGGGCACTACCGCGACACCTTCCTCCTCCTCGGCGGCGAGATCGGCCTGAATCAAGCGGTCGGCGTGCCGGCCTTCCGCGGCGTCATCGGTTTCGGCTGGGCCCCGCGCGAGCACGACCTCGATCACGACGGCGTTCGCGACGACGTCGACGGTTGCCCGGAAATTCCCGAGGATCGTGACGGCTTCGAGGACGCGGACGGCTGCCCCGAGATCGACAACGACGACGACGGCATCATCGACAAGGAAGACGCCTGTCCCAACGTGAAGGGCGTGGAGTCGAAGGATCCGAAGCGCAACGGCTGCCCGATGGCCGACGCCGATGGCGACGGCGTCGAGGACAAGCTCGACGCGTGCCCGAAGGACAAGGGCGTCGCGACGCGTGATCCGCGTACCAACGGCTGCCCCGCCAAGGACACCGACGGCGACGGCATCCCGGACATGCTCGACAAGTGCCCGGCTCAGGCCGAGGACAAGGACGGCTTCCAGGACGAGGACGGCTGCCCCGATCCCGACAACGACAACGACGGCATCGCCGATCACGACGACGCGTGTCCGAACGTCGCCGGTGAGCCTTCGACCGATCCGGCCCGCAACGGCTGCGCCAACACCGATCGCGACGGCGACACCTTCGAGAACGACGTCGACAAGTGTCCCGACATCGCCGAGACCTGGAACGGCGTCGCCGATGACGACGGCTGTCCGGACGAGGGCGGCAAGGCGCTGGTGGTCGTCGACGACAAGCGCCTCGTGCGCCTCGGCACGCCCCTGAAGATCACCGGCCCCGCCGAAGCACCCGATGTCGATGCCGCCAGCCTGCCCACGATTCGCGCGCTTGCGACCGAGCTGAATCGCCATCGAGACTGGACGCTCGCCATCGGCGTCCGCCCCACGGGCGATGAAAGCGCGGCCCAGATGGATGCGCTCGCTCGATCGTTCGCGGTGGTCCGCGTGCTCGCGTCGTACTCGCATCGTGACGGCGTCGCCGAGTCGGTGTCGTGGGACGCCGTGAAGCGCCAGCCCCAAGCGGAGAGCGGCGTCGCGTTCCTCGTGCTCACCTCGGCGGTGGCGTCTCCGCCACCCGCGACACCGGCCGGCCCGAAGCGCCCATGAGAGCCGGCACGCGCGCGGCGCTCGTCTTCTTGGCGGCGACCACGTGCGCGCTCGGAGCATCGGCGCAGCCGCGCACGTCGCCGCGTCGACCGACGGCGCCGGCCCCCCTCGCACCGCCCGCGCCAACCACGAACGTGCCGACGAACGTGCGCGCGCACGTGGGCGCTGATTACGTCGCGCGACTGCTTCGTTCGACGGATCCCGACGAGCGGATACGCGGGATCCAGCGCGCGGCCGCCATCGGTAGCGCGGAGACCATCGCGCTGCTCGTCCAGGCGACGGAGTCGAGCCCCGCGGTGCGCTCGGACTCGCGCGCGCTCATCGAGCTCGCAAGAGCGCTCGCTCACTTCGCCGACCAGGACCGCGCGCGCGGCGCGTTGATGCTCATCGTCAACGCCGGGAACCCCGGCCTCGCGGGTCGGCTCCCGCAGCCCGGGCGCACGACCGCCGATGCGCTCTCGCTCGAAGAAGGCGATCCGGTCGCGCGCGCCGAGCTGGCGCGGCAGACCGCGGCCATCGCGCTCGCGCGATCCGGCGTCGATCGCGCGCTCGAGCAGCTCTACGGGACCGCCCGCGGCGGTGGCAGCGGACAGGCGGCCGCGATGCAGGCGCTCTTGCTGCAGCCGCCCCGCGATCCAGGATTTTACGGGACCGCGGGCACCACCATGCCCGCCAGCGTGATCCGCATGCTCGGTCAGCTCGGGGATCTGCGCGCCCTCGAGCTGCTCCATGCGGCGACGCGCACGAGTGACGTAAGCGTGCGTGGTGCGGCGCTCGTCTCGCTCGCGGAGCTCGGCGACGAGCGTGCGATCGCGCTGGCTCGGGCCGCCATCGCCGAGCCCGATGCGCGCCTGCGCGCTGCTGCCGGGGAGGCGTTCGTGCTCCTCTCGGCGCCGGAGCGCTTCAAGGCGGTGCCGGCGCTCATCGCCGACGACGCGACGACGGCGATCGGAATTCGCCTGGCAGAGCGCGTGTACAATGCAGAGATCACGAAGCTGCTCGCAGCTCGTGCGCTCGTTCATCCCGATGCCGAGCTGCGGGCGGCAGCGATTCGATCGCTGGGTCGGTCCTCGGAGCCGGCGGCGGCGACAGCGCTCGCAGCGCCGTCGATCATGACCGATCCCACGTTCGGTTACTTCGCTGCGCTGGCCCTCGCACGCTCACCGGCGCCGAACGCCATGGCAGCGGTGATCGCTCTCGCAACGGCGCGCGCGACGGCAGCGCTCGGCGTCCGCGCCTACGTCGTCCGCGCGCTCGTGCGCGGCGAGCGCAGCGATGCCGGCGACGATCTCCTCGCTCGCCTCGCCGCCTCGAAGGACGGACGAGAGCGCTCCCTCGGCACATTCGGGCGCGTCGCGCTCGGCACGACCTCGGTGGAGGGAGCCCTCGCAGACGCCGATCCGCGGGTGCGTCGAGCCGCGGCCATGGCCACCGCCGCCCGGCCCTCGAGTGCGTCGACGCGAGCATTGCTCGGCCGCGTCGCCTCGGAGCGCGACGAGCCTACGCGACAGGTCCTCGCCACCGGCCTGCTCGGCGGAGACGCCGACGGGCTGCTCACGACGACCTGGCTCGTCGATCGCGCGGAATCGGCAGGCGCCGACGCGCCGCTCTCCGCGTACGCGCTGGCGCGACGAGCCGACGAGCCGATCGAGCGAAAGGTCGGTCAGCTCCTGGCCTCGAAGGACGCCGTGCTGCGAGCCCATGCCGCGCGGGGGCTCGCGTTCGGAGCGCTCGCGGACGCCTCCGGTCGACTCGCGAATGCGTATGCCTACGAGACCGACGTGGTGGTGCGACGCGCGGTGGTGTCAGCCCTGGTCGCGCGCACCAACGACGCGACGGCGCCCGCGCGCAGATCCACGCTGGACGTTGCGGCGCAGCTCGATCCCGACGGCCCGACGCGGCAGACCGCGCGACTGGGACTGGCCGGATCGACGGCTCCCCTCGCCGCTTCGGTCGCGCAGGAGACCGCATGGCTGCGCATCACGCTCGACAATGGTGCGCCGCCTGGCGACGTCTTCGTCGGGTCGGTCGTGCGCTCGGACGGCGTCGCAATTCCCATGGCCTTCGACGACGACGGGTTTGCCATCGTGCCCGGTCTTCCGCCGGGCGAGGTGCGGCTCGTGCTTGCGCCGCGGCTGCCTTCGTACAAGGCTTCGAAGCCATGAGCGACTCCAAAGGGGAGAAGACCGAGGCTGCACCGCCCTCCTTCGAGGACGGCATCAAGCGACTCTCCGAGATCGTCCAGACGCTCGAGCGCGGAGATCTCCCGCTCGAGGAATCGCTGCGGCTCTTCGAGGAGGGTGTCGGCCTCTCGCGCGCCTCGCAGGAGCGCCTCGACTCGGCGCAGAAGCGCGTCGAGGAGCTCCTCGGCTTCGAGCGAGACGGCAAGCCACGAACCAAGGAGTTCGAGGTCCGCGGCGAGCGTGAACGCGACGAGTGACGATCAGCCCTTGGGGTCGGGCACCGGCGCGGGCGCCGGCGCGGGCTTCGCAGGCTTCTTCGGCGGCTCGGCAGCCGTAGGATCGACGGCCTTGGTGATGTCGTTCACGGCGCGGCGGATGGCCTTGAAGCTGGTGCTACCGGCGATGACCACGAGCAGCCCGAACGTCCGCGTCTCCGTCGTCTCGAGCCGCGAAGGGAGCTGGTAGGCGTTGATCGCGAGGCGCTCGCCCCACGTGTAGCTGAGCTCGCCCCCGAGATAGAGATCGCCGCCATCCCCATGGGAGCCCAGGCCGAGCGAGGCTCCCACGCGATTGGTCCG
>JAYTZB010001092.1:0-7009 GCA_043742085.1 Polyangiaceae bacterium | reverse complement strand
TCCGCGCCTTCGCCGGCTCCTGCGCCTGCGTCCGCGCCGGGCAAGAAGACGACATCTGCCGGTGGTGGCGGCGCGCTGGTCCCCGATGACGAGGCGGCGGGCGCGGGCGCCCCTTCGGGCTCGAGCTCGGGCTCGGGCGATGCGCCGCCGAAGAAGCCGGCGCCGAAGAAGAAGGGCGCGAAATGAGGCTCCCGCTCACGCGCGTCCTCGCGATGGGGGCGATTCTTCTTTTCGCCACGGCCAGCACCGCGTGCGGAGGCGGAAGCAAGGGCTCCGGCCCGAAGACCGCCGAGAAGGGCCTCCCGCCCGCCAACCCGCTCGCCGTGCAGCGCATGGTGGAGGGCGTCACCGCCGCGAAGGATCCGCGCATGCAGACGCGCGCCGTTGCGCTGCTCCGCGAGGCCATCGCCATCGATCCCAACCTCTGGGAGGCGCGCTTCGATCTCGGCGTCGTGCTCGCCAACGCCGGCGATCTCGCCAACAGCGAGGAGCAGCTGCGCGCCGCCGCCAAGATCGCGCCCGAGCGCGAGGAGGTGGCGGTCGCCCTCGGCGAGGTGCGAAGACGGCGCGGCTCCAACAAGGACGCCGCGTCGAGCCTCGAGGACTTCGTGAAGGACCATCCCGGAGCCGTCGAGGCGCGCACGCTGCTCGTCGCCGCGCTCCGCGATTCGGGGCAGCACGAGCGCGCCATCCAGAATGCGCGCGAGGTCCTCGTTCGGAAGCCAGGCGATGCGACGGCCCTCGCCGAGCTCGCGCTCTGTCATCTCGGCAAGGGCGAGCGCGACATCGCGCAGCTGCTCGTCAAGCAAGCCCTCGACGTCAACGCGAAGAGCGCCATCGCGCATCGCGTACAGGGCCTCGTGTTCCTCGGCGGGGGTGACGATGCAGCTGCTTTTCAGGCCTTTTCGAAGGCGGCAGACGAGGACCCTCGAGACACGACGTCGCGCCTCAACATGGGCGCCGTGCTCCTTCGTGCCGGCGCGTATGGCAAGGCCGCGCAGCAGTACAAGAACGCGCTCGCGGCCGCGCCCGACGAGAGCGCGGCGCAGATCGGGCTCGCAGCGGCGCTTCGCGGCGAGTCGGACGGAAAGAACGCAAAGATGCTCGACGAGTCGAAGTCGCTCCTCGAGAAGGTCCTCGAGCGCGATCCGCACAGCCTCGCCGGCAACTTCAACCTGGGCGTGCTCTACGCCGACTCGCTGAAGAAGCCCGGCGACGCCAGGACCTACTTCGAGCGCTTTCTCGACGACGCGCCGAAGGACCATCCGTCGCGACCCGAAGCCGAGCGCCAGCTCGCGGGCGCGAAGGCGATGCCGAGCGGGGCCGCCACGCCGCCGACCGCGGCGACCGGTGCGACGCCGCCCGGCACCGCGCCGCCCGCGCCCAGCGCGCCAGCGGGAGGCAAGAAGTGAAACAGCGTCGTCGTCGGCTGCTCGCGTTCGTGGTCGTGGCATCGGTCACGGCGCTCTCGCTCGTCGCCGGTGCCCAGCAACGGAAGCCCGGGTCGGCGGCGCCCGCCGCACCCGCGGCGAAGCGTCCGCCGTCCAGGCCCGCTGTCTCGAAGCCTTCGACGACCGACGAGGACGGCGGCGCGCTCGCCACGAAGGACGAACGTCCGCCCCCGAGCACCGCACGCGATGCCGGCGCCGGCGGCAGCGGCGTCGAATCGTCGAAGACGCTCGACGGCGGCACGCGCGTCTTCCGCTTCGGCGAGGTCGAGGTCGAGGGCCGCCTCAAGAGCCCGCAGATCGTCTACTTCCTGCGCCGCGTGCGCGCCGAGTTCGCGGCGGGGGACCTCGGGCATCGCACCTTCATGCGTGAGCTCGACGAGACGCGCAACGAGCCCGGCTTCTGATGCCGGCGTCGCCGCGGGCGGTCGCGATGGCGAGCGCGCTCCTTGCGATCGCCGCCTCGAGCGTGGCGAGCCCGAGCGCGGCGAGCGCCGACTCCGCGACGGCAGCGTACTCGTACGAGATCGAGAACGCGCCGCCGCCGGGCAAGGTCCTCGTGGTGTGGCCGCGCGCCTGCTCCGCGACCGGCGATCCGCTCGGCAACGTCGACCTCGCGCTGAACCCCGACTGGACCGCGCGCATGAACGACGTCGACTACGAGGTCATCGTGAAGGGACGCTCGTACGTCCTGCTCGAGCCGTGCGCGAAGTCGTCGCGTCTGTATGCGCTGCCCGCCGACGCGTTCCCGCCGGGCACACGCGAGTCCACCGCCGACGACGTGTCGATCGGCCAGCCCGAGGCAGGCGTCGTGTTCCCGACCATCCCCGCGGTCGATGCCATCGACCGGAAGCAGCGGGTCGAGCTCTTCGGCAAGGATCCGCGCGTGGCGCGGACGCCATTTCGGTTCGATACCGCGAGCGCTGCGAGCCATGCGAGGCCGGGCGTTGCGGCGGTGCACGATGTCCTCGCGGTCGAGGGCGGCAACGGCACGTCGTTCGCGATACGCAAGATGCGTGCGGTATACACGTACGAAGACGGCGGGAGCGAGACGGTGAGCGAGGGCGCGAACGCGGATGCGAGCGCGAACGCGGATGCGGGCGCGGGCGCGGACGCGGGAGCGAGCGCGGCAGCGGGGCCCGCCGGAGGGGCGCACGATCTCGGCACACGGTGGGTGCTTCTCGCAGCTCTGGGAGGCCTCGCGGCGGGCGGTTTCCTGGCCTTTTCGCGGAAGAAGCGCGAGGGCGCCGCGAAATGAGCTGCGTGCAGGTCGGGCGGAACTTTCGTCCAGTCTGATACCCTCATGGACGATGGCCCAGGCTCAGCCTCTCGCGCCGAATGCTCTCCGTGTCGCCGCCGTCTGGGGCACCACCGTCGTCGCGCTCCGCACCCTCTCTCGTGGTCAGTCGTTCGTCCTCGGTGACGGCGTCGCATCCGACCTTCCGATCCCCGACGGCATCGAGATGTCGCCCACACCGCTCAAGGGCGGGCAGGGCGGCTGGGAGCTCGACACACGCGGCTGCGTGGGCGGGCTCCTCACGCTGCGTGGGCGTGGCGAGGATCCCGTAGCCATCGCGCGCGCGGGTGCTCCGGTGCCCGTCATGCCCGGCGACTACGGCCTCATCCAGTACGGCCAGTTCGCGATCTTCTTCCAGTACACCGCGCAGCCGATCGCCATGACGTCGCTGAGGGGCCCCGAGCTCCTCACGATGCTGGCCATCTTCTGCAGCGCCATCCTCCACCTCGGCACGCTCGCCCTGGTTCGCACGCTGATGACGCCCGACCCGCGCGAGAAGCCGCTCGAGCTCACCAACCCCGAGGAATACGCGGCGCGCTTCGGCCTGAAGCGCGCGGTGATCGAGACGCCTCCGCCCGAGCCGATCGCCACAGGGCAGGACAAGGGCGGCGGCGCCGGAGTGAAGGATCCCGGCGCGCAGGACAAGAAGGCGCAAGGCGGCGGCAAGAAGATCAAGGGCGACGAGGGCAAGTTCGGCATGAACGACAAGGCCGATCACACGCAGCTCCCCGGTGAGATCAAGCCGACCACGCACTACGGCGGCCTCAGCGAGGTCCTCGAAGGCGACACCGGCAAGGAGATCCAGAACACGCTCAAGTCGATCAACTCCGTGTCGGCCGCGCTCTCCGGGCTGAACTCGAACACGGTGGTGCTCGGCGGCGGACCCGGCACGGGCCTCAAGGGCGCGGGCTCCGGCGGCGGCGGCAACGGCGCCGGCGTCGCGTTCGGCTCCGGCACGCTCGACACCGGCTTCGGCGCCGGCAACGGCGGCGGCTACGGCAGCGGCAGCGGCGGGCCCGGCGGACGTGGCACCGGCGGCAACGGCCGCGGCGGCGCGGGCGGCGGCACCGGCACCGGCAGTGGAACCGGCAACGGACCCGGCGAGTCCAAGGTCGCGGTCGGCGCCGGTAAGGGCGCCTCGAAGGGCGGCCTCTCCGAGGACCAGGTCCGTCGCGTCGTGCTCGCGCACCTGGGCGCCGTTCGCGCTTGTTACGAGAGCGAAGCGCAGCGAAACCCCTCGCTCAAGGGCGGCGTCACCGTCCAGTGGACCATCGATCCCACGGGCGGTGTCTCCAGCGCGACGCTCGGCGGAAGCTCGCTCGGAAACCCGCGCGTGGAGGGCTGCGTCGTTCGACAGGTG
Organism: Polyangiaceae bacterium; assembly: GCA_043742085.1. Lineage (GTDB taxonomy): Bacteria > Myxococcota_A > Polyangia > Polyangiales > Polyangiaceae > Labilithrix. The sequence goes on along the minus strand of JAYTZB010001092.1, from coordinate 2,904 downwards.
AAGGGCTGGCACTTCCCCTCGAGCGAGACGCCCACCATCGTCGCCGGCTTCCCGTTCAAGTTCGGCGTCGGCGGCTGAAGCGTCGCGTTTCGCTGCACCTTTGCAGAACGCAACGTTCGACGATGGTTTGATCTCAAACTATTGTCGGATCGGACCGTGGCCGGCATCATAGGTCCCGCGCGGCCATTGGCGCGCTCCCGACTCGTGATGCTGAAGGCCCTCTATCCCGTCCTCGTCGCTCTCGCGCTGCTCGTCGTGGCGATGGCAGGCGGCTGGGGCGCGACCGCATGGACGCCCGGCCCGTCCGGCTTCGCCAGCGACGGAAGCGAGCGCGTGACGTCGCATGATCGCACGTCGGCTGAAGACGACGACGGCGACCACGACGACGATGGCGACGAATGCAGCGTGGTGTCGCCGCCGCGTTCCGCCGACGACGATCAGGACGACGCCGACGCCGATGCCGACGGTGAGGCCAACGCGCTCCAGCCGAGCGCGCGCGCCCGCGGCATCCGGCCGGTCATCGTCGCCGCTTCGTCGACGACGCGCTGGGGCCTGCGCTCCTCCGGCGAGCATCGCCACGCCGCCGATCGACCTCCGCGCGTCTGAGCCGGGGGGACATGGATCGCGACGTGCGCGCCGATGGAGCGCGCGCGTCATTCCGCGTCGCTGCTGCTCTGGAGGTCATGGATCCGATGTGCAAGAGACTCGTCGATCGAGGAAGCGCCCTCGCGTGGTGGCTCGCGCTGCTCGCGACGCTGCTGGTGATGCCGAACGAAGCGCGCGCCGAGGCGCCGCTCTCGCTGTCGCTGAAGGACACCCTCGAGCGCGCAGAGCAGCGCGCTCCCGAGGTGGCGCTCGCAGGACGCTTCGTCCGCGAGGCCCAGGCGCAGCGCGTGGGCGCGGGCATCATCCTGCCGGTCAACCCGCGGTTGAACGTCGATGCGCGACCGCTGCTGCGCGGTGGCCCGGTCGGCGAGCTCGGGTATGCAGCGTCGCTCGAGATGCTCTTCGACCTCGGCGGCGCGCCGCGAGCGCGTGTGGTGGAGGCCGAGCGTTTCGCTGACCTCGCCACCGCGGACCTCGCGCTCGAGAGACTTCGCGGCCGCATCGCCGCGTGGGTCGCGTATCTCCAGGTGCGCATCGCGGAGACGCGGATCGAGGAGACGCGCGCGCTCGTCGAGATCGGTGAGCGCATCCTCCGAGCCTCCCACCAGCGAGGCGCGATGGGCGCCTCCGGCGACATCGAGGAGACGCTTGCCAGCGCGGACCTTGGGCAGCTCCGGGCATCGATCGCATCGGCGAGCCGGCAGCGCGAGGAGCACCTCGCCACGCTTCGCGACGTGCTCGATCTCCCCATGTCGCAGCCGATCGTCCTCACCACGACGCTCGAGGATCCGCCGGCACCGCCCGACGAGGAGACGCTCCTGCGGCGGGCCATCGAGACGCGCCCCGAGCTCGTCCAGATCCGCGCGCGGCTCGCGCTCCTCGATGCGCGCTACGAGCGCCTCGGTCGCGAGCGGTTTCCCAAGATCGGAGGCTTCCTGGGCGTCGACGCGTCTCCGGTGAGCCCCATGTTCGGCATCGTCGGCATCTCGGTCGAGCTGCCGCTCGCCCAGCGAAATCAAGGCCCACGTGCCGTCACCGAGGCCGCTCGCGCGACGGAGACGGAGCGGCAGGAGATCCAGGCGCGAAGGATCCTGCGCGAGGTCACCGCCCTCCACGCCGCCTACGGCTCACGACGCGCCGAGCTCGAGCTGATCGAGAAGACCGCCGTCCCCGCGGCGGTGCGCACGCTGGAGCTCGTCGAGGTGGGCTGGCTCGCCGGTCGCTTCGACGTCTTCCGCGTCGCGACCGCCGCGCGTGACGTGGCGCGCGTTCGCGCCGCGCGATTGGACGCGCTCGAGGGCGCATGGATTGCCCGCATCGCGCTCGATCGCGCATCGGGAGGAGCAAGCCGATGAAGCGCAAAGTCATCATTGCAGCGGCCGCCATCACCGTGGCCGTGGTCGTTGCATTCCTCACGCTTCGCCGGGGGACGCCGGCCTTCGCCGAGCCGCCGCGCGACGTACCGAGCATGGACGGCAAGTGGATCCGCTACTCGCCCGCCTTTGCCCAGCGCTCGAAGCTCGAGTTCGGCGTCGCCGAGAGCGCCGGCCTCACGCCCGTCGTCAACGTCACGGGGACGGTCACGTTCGACCCCGAGCGCGTCGCCGCGGTCGGAGCGCGTATCTCCGGTCGCGTGCGGCGCATCCTCAAGTTCCCCGGCGATCCGGTGAAGGCTGGCGACGTGCTCGCCGAGCTGGAGAGCGCCGATCTCGGTCAAGCGCAGTCGGCGGTCCTCGCCGCGCGCGCCCACACCGAAGCGGCGAACGCCAACGAGACGCGCGAAGCCCAGCTCGCCGAAGCGCGCGTCTCGTCGCAGCGTGATGCCGAGCTCGCACGAGCCACCGCCGCCAGCGCGCGCGCCGATCTCCATGCCGCGGAGCAACGCGTCCGCGCCCTCGGCGGGAACGCGTCGGGCGAGATCGGCATCCTCGTCGTCACCTCCCCGATTCCCGGCAAGATCGTGGAGTCCCACGTGTCGCGAGGGCAATCGGTGGAGCCGAGCGCCACGCTCTTCCGCGTCGCCGACCTCGGCCGCGTGTGGATCGAGCTCGCGGTCTTCGAGCGAGAGCTCGGTCACATCACCCCGGCGGACGCGGTCGAGATCTCGCCGCAAACGAACCTCGCCGTCGTGCTCCACGGTCATGTCGCGCACGTCGGCGACATCATCGATCGCGAGACGCGCAGCGGTGACGTCCGCGTCGTCGTGCCCAACGCCGACGGATCGCTCCGCCCGGGACAATCGGTGCTCGCGAAGATCCACACGAAGACCACGCCGTCGGCGGTCCTCTTGCTCCCGCG
>JAYTZB010001091.1:0-1905 GCA_043742085.1 Polyangiaceae bacterium | reverse complement strand
TCGTCGTACCTGTCCGAGGCGCACGGGCGCTATCGCCGCCCGATCGTGTGCCAGGACTACGACTCGCCGCTCGATCTCTTCGATCGCCATCTCTACGAGAAGGGCGGCCTCGTGCTGCACGTCCTCCGTACCGAGCTCGGCGACACGCTCTTCTGGAAGGGCGTCACCACGTACCTCAATCGCCACGCGCGGGGCATCGTCGAGACGCGCGATCTGCTGCGTGCCCTCGAGGAGGTCTCCGGTCGCAGCCTCGGACGCGCGTTCGACGAGATGGTGATGCGGCCCGGTCATCCGGAGATCGAGGTCGACGTGTCGTGGGACGACGGCGTCCTCACGTGCGCCGTGAAGCAGGTGCAGAGCACGACGGACGGCGTGCCCTCGGTGTTCGAGATCTCGCTCGGCCTCGCCATCGCCGGCGGCGACGGTGACGTCGGAAGCGCGACGCGCACCGAGCGCGTGAAGCTGAAGGCCCGCAGCGACAGCTTCGCCATCCCGTGCGCGGTGCGACCGCGCTTCGTGGTCGTCGATCCCGACATGCGGATCCTCGGCGACGTGACGGTGAAGGCGCCGCCGGACATGCTGCGCAACCAGCTCGCCGATGCGAAGTCGGCACGCGGACGCTGGCTCGCGGCGCATGCCCTCGCGAAGAGCGACGACCCGGTGACCATCACGGCCCTCGCCGCCCGGCTCGCCGACGAGAAGGAGTTCTGGGGCGTCCGCGCCGAGTGTGCCGAAGCCCTCGGTCGCATCCGCGCCCGCGAGGCCTTCGAGGTGCTCGCAGCCTCCACGGGCACCGTGCATCCGAAGGTTCGCCGGGCGGTGGTCGATGCGCTCGGTCGCTTCCGCACCACCGCGGCGGTCGACGCGTTGAAGCCCCGCGCGCTGCGCGACGAGAGCTATCTCGTCGAGGCCGAGGCCGCGCGCGCCCTCGGCAAGACGCGGCAGCCGGCGGCCTACGAGGTGCTGCTCGATGTGATGGACCGTCCCTCATGGGCCGACGTCATCGCGTCGGGCACCATCGACGGCCTTGCGGCGCTGCGTGACGATCGCGCGCTGCCTCATCTCTATGCGCGGACGCGCTATGGGCACCCGTCGCGCGTGCGGCGCGCCGCTGCGCTCGCCATTCCGAAGCTGTCGACCGATCGCCGTGCGCGCGAGCACCTCGAGGATCTGCTCGACGACTCCGACCCCATCCTGCGCATCGACGTGGTGCGCGCGCTCTCCGATCTCGGCGATGCCCGCTCCCGCGGTGCACTGCGCGCACGAGCGGAGGTCGACCTCGACCCGCGCGTGCGTCGTCGCATCAAGGAGGTGGTCCGCGATCTCGGCGGCGAGCGGAAGCAGACCGAGCAGCTCAAGGAGGATGTGGAGAAGCTCCAGACCGAGCATCTCGATCTCAAGACCCGGCTCAGTCGCATGGAGGCGCGTTTGAAGGATTCCGCGAGCGCGAAACGAACCGGCGCGCCGGCCACGAAGCCGACGAGCAAGAAGGCGGCGGCGGGCACGTCGACGAGGGCTCCGAAGAAGCGTCGCTGACGGCGACGGCGCTCCAGGGTCGGCTGAGTCCGACATCCATCAACCGGATCCTCTTTTGTCCATCGGAACGGTCTCGGATCGTTCCCCACCGCCGGACGACGGCCGAAAAGCGGCGCAACTCGCCGCCCGACCCGTTGGCCCAGCGCGTGCTCGTAGAACGGCCATGGGACGAACTGCAGGCCAAGAGGCCCGCGTTGCTGGAGCCGACCGCGTGGTCGCCGGGCAGCGCGTTCTGCGTCCTTCGCTCGCTTCGGTGTCGCCCGCCGCGTCGGCCGTGAGGCCCTCGCCGCCCCGTCCTGCCGCCACGCTGGCCACGCCCGTCGCTCCGCTCGCCGTGAAATCCGCCTCGGCTGCACCTCCCGCGCTTCC
>JAYTZB010001090.1:0-3214 GCA_043742085.1 Polyangiaceae bacterium | reverse complement strand
CGCGCACGATGGATGAGCGCGGCGGCCACGAGAAGGCCGATCCCGATGAGCTGCGAGGTCGACAGCCCAAGGCCGCCGCCGCGCGCATCGCGCCGCAGGATCTCCACGAGGAAGCGCGCGACCGCGTAGAGCCCGAGGGACACCGCGAAGACCTGGCCGTCGTACTTCTTGCGCGGGAGCACCCAGAACAAGCAGAACGCCGCGATGGCGAGCGACGCCGCCGACTCGTAGATCTGTGTAGGATGCACGGGTTCGCTCCACTGGCGAACGCTCTCGATGATGTGCTCCTTCGCCTGCTCCTCGCTGGCCGGGCTACGCGGCGGGAACGACAGACCCCACGGGAGCGTCGTGGTCGCGCCGAAGCAGCAGCCTGCGAGCAGGCAGCCCATGCGCCCGAAGGCGAGGCCCATCGGGATGGCGAAGCCCGCCATGTCGGCGGCCTTCCAGAACGGGAAGCGATCGCGACGGAGGAGCAGCAGCGCGGCGCCGGTCGCGCCGAAGAAGCCCCCGTAATACGTGAGGCCGCCGGCCCAGAACTTCGCCCATGCGAAGCAGTCGCTGACCTGCGGGTGGCAGACGCCCTTCGCGGCGTCCCACGCGCCGTCGTAGGCCTTCGAGACGCACTCCGCGCGGTCGAGCGGCCAGTCGACCTTCGACGGATCCGTACAGAGGTGCACGTAGTCCCAGAAGTAGCCGTCGGCGATGACGTGCAGGATACGCGAGCCGGCTACCCCGGCGAGCAGCATCGCGAGGCCGAGGTCCACGATCACGTCGGGATTCAGGCCGATCCGGCGCGCCCAGAGGACGCCGAGCGTGGTCGCGAAGAGGAAGCCCGAGAGGAGGAGGACGAAGTAGGACGGAAAACCTACATCGAACATTCGGAACAGCTCGGGCCGCATGCGCGTCCTCTACTTATCACCGTCCGCGGCGAGGCGTTATGCTGGCGGAACCCTCGGGGGAGCCGCTTCGCGCCTGCCGCCGCCAGCCCTCCGCCACCAGGTGCTCGAGATGAAGGACACTTCTCCGTCGGTGATCACGGGCGCCATGCTCGCCGGGAAATACCGCATCGAGCACGTGCTCGGCGAAGGGGGCATGGGCGTCGTCGTCGCCGCCACGAACGAGGCGCTGCGCCAGCGCGTCGCCATCAAGCTCCTCCGGAGCGGCGCGCTCGCGAACGCGAAGGCGCTCGGCCGCTTCGAACGCGAGGCCCGCGCCGCCGCGAGCCTCCGTAGCAATCACGTGGCGCGCGTCCTCGACGTCGGCAAGCTCGAGGACGGTCGCCCGTACATGGTGATGGAGTACCTCGAGGGCCAGGACCTCGGCGACGTCATCGATCGCGTCGGCGACATGCCCGTGCACGAGGCCGTCGATTACGTGCTCCAGGCGTGCGAGGCCATCGCCGAGGCGCACGCCGCCGGGATCATCCATCGCGATCTCAAGCCGAAGAACCTCTTCCTCTCGCGCACCGTCGACGGTCGTCCGCTCGTGAAGGTCCTCGACTTCGGCATCTCCAAGATGGAGGACGCCGCCGAGGACATGTCGCTGACGCGAACCACCGAGATCATCGGGTCGCCGAGCTACATGTCCCCCGAGCAGCTCCGGGCCTCGAAGGGCGTCGACGTCCGCACCGACATCTGGGCGCTCGGCGTGATCCTCTTCGAGCTCCTCACCAAAAAGCTGCCCTTTCAAGCGTTGACCGTCACCGAGCTCGTTGCCGTGGTGCTGACCGAGCCGGTCCCGGACCTCAGCGTCGATCGCCCCGACGTGCCGCAGGCGCTCACGGACGCCATCCATCGCTGCCTCGCGAAGAAGCGGGAAGATCGCTTCGCCAGCGTCGCCGACCTGGTTCGGACCATCGCGCCGTTCGGCAGCCCGGACGACGGCGACACCACCGTCGATCGCGTCGCGCGCGTCGCAGCCGGCTCGGGGCGATCCTTGTCGCCCTCCGGCAGCATCACCGGGTCGGGTCCCTACCCGCACCTTCCGCCGGGCAGCGATCCCACGCTCGTGCCGAGCCGGAATGCCACCGCTCCGCTGCATCCTCGCTCGGGTGTGTCGAGCGGCTCGAACGCGCTCGTGGGGGCGGGCCCGCCGGCGGCGGTCGGGCCGTCCGGCTTCCCCGAAGCGGCGAGCGATGCGCCGCCTCCCGCTTCGTCGGCGCGGCTCAACATCCACGGAGGGACGTCGGTGGCGTGGGGCGAGACGCAGGTCGATCGACCGCTCACCAACCCGCCCGGTCGGCGGCGCTCGCGATGGCCGCTCGTGGCCGCCGGCGCGGGCATCGTCGTCGTGCTGGCCGCGTCGACCACCGGCGCGTTCCTCTACGCGAAGCGCACGGCGGCGGCGGCGCAGCCCATCGTCGCGACGGCGCCGCCTCCGCCTGCGTCGATGACGCTTCCCTCGGGACGCAAGGACCTGCCGCCGGCCGAGGGCACCACGCCCGCCGTCGTCGCGACCGCGGTCGCGATGCCGACGGCGTTGCCGTCGACGCGCGTCCCCACCGCCGAAGGCAAGTCGCATCTACCCGAGCCCAAGGCGGCCGCTGCGCGACCGAAGCCCGGCGGAGCTGGAGCGACGACGGTGACGGCAGCAGCAGGCGCGACGGGCACCGCCGCAACGCCCGCGACGCCACCACCTCCGTCGACCCAGAAGCCCGCCGACGATCTGAGCAACATCGGCCGCCGGTGACGTACCATCGCGAGGTGAGCTCCCTGCGAAGCCTCCTCACCGCGTTCACGGTCGCTGCCCTCGTGCTCCGCGCAGCGCCTGCGCTCGCCGGCGACGAGGCGGCCGCGGAGGCGCTGTTCCTCGAGGCCAAGAAGCTCGCCGCAGAGGGCAAGCTCGCCGAGGCATGCCCGAAGTTCGCGGAGTCGAATCGCCTCGACCGCGGCGCGGGCACGCTGATCCACCTCGCCGACTGCTACGAGAAGAACCACCAGACCGCGAGCGCGTGGGCGACGTTCCGCGACGCGGCGTCGGCGGCGCAAGGGCTCGGACGCGCGGACTGGGAGAAGCTCGCCACCAGCCGCGCCGCCGCGCTCGAGCCGAAGCTGGCGCGGCTCACCATCAAGGTCGTCGAACCGGCCGAAGGCATCGCCGTGACGCGTGACGGTTCGCCGACGTCGCAAGCGAGCTGGAGCGTCCCCATCCCCGTCGATGTCGGCAGCCACGTCGTCGTGGCGTCGGCGCCCGGTCGCAAGGCGTTCAAGACGAG
>JAYTZB010001089.1:0-1930 GCA_043742085.1 Polyangiaceae bacterium | reverse complement strand
CCGTACCTGGACGACGCCGGCTGCGCGAAGGCCATCGAGAACCTGGCGGCGATGACCGCCGGCCTCCTCTACCTCGAGGCCATCACCAAGAAGGACGTCCACGAGGTCATCGACGGCGCGAAGACCGACGTGAAGGTCCACGAGCGCACCGGCGCCTGGTACCGCTCACGACTGCGTGTACACTACACCGAGCTCGGCTGCGGCCTCTGGGCCAAGCACGACGCCCCGGTCCTCTTCTACGAGCTCGAACGCCGCTAGACCGAGCAGAAGACGAGAACCAGAGACCGCGGAGCCACGAAGGAACGGAGACGAGAGGGAGGGCAGATTTGGCTGCCGATCTCGGTCCCGCGGCTGCTCGTGGCGACGACGACGGAGGAGCGCGCGATGGCCATGGCACCTCGCGTGTCTCGAACCAAAAAATCTCCGTGGTCGCCTCCGCGTCTCCGCGTCTCCGCGGTCTCTGATGGGGGAGGGGGGCGCTAGACCTCGAGGAGGAAGTCGGCGACCGGCGCGAAGATTCGCTCCTGGGCGCCGGTGCATAGGAAGAGATCGGCGTGCGCGATGGGCTGGTCGGGATCGCCGACCAGGAGCAGTCGCTTCGTCTCGGAGCCGATGACGTCGTACGTGTGACGCGACGTGACCGGAAGAACGATGCCGTCGTCATTGGCGACGACGCAGAAGAACGGATGCTTCAGCTCGGGGAGCTTCTGCGAGACGTTCACGCCGCGGATGACCAGGTCACCGCGCTTGATCCACTGCGCGATCTCGCGGTTGATCACCGGGTGCGGATCCTCGACCGTCTGGACCAGCTTCGAGGCCTGCGTGAGGTCCGTCGACTGGTGGTTCAGGTAGACGGACAGGAGCGACGGCGCGATCTTCGCCACCACCGGCAGCGCGAAGCGCGCGAGCCGGCGCGTGTTGCGAACGCGCATCAGACCGACCAGGCGAGGGGAGCCGAACGCGAAGCGCACGAGCGGATGCGCGCCCTTCCACGTCACGAGACCGGCCATCGAGACGATGGCGTGCACCGGGGCGGTGGAGATCGATGCGACGTGCGCGAACGTGAGCGCGGTCCCGAGGCTGCAGCCGATGACATCGAGGGTCTTCGCGCCCGTCTCGGTGTTGGCGAGCACGTGCGCGATGGCGGCCCCGAGGTCCTCGATGGCGAGGTCGGCGAGCCCGTAGCGATGGTTGCCACGCGCCTGGATCGAACGACCCTGGCCGCGGAGGTCGACGGTCCAGACCTCGAGGCCACGCGCTGCGAAGCACTCCACCATCGACGGCCCGCGCGGATGGAAGCCGAAGATGTACGAGTTCATCCCGTACCCCGGCACGATCAGCACCGGACGCGCCGCATGGGGCGCCTCGCCGGTCGGCCGCGTACGCGACATCGCGAGACGCCAGCCAGCGCGGTTGTCGACGAGGTACTGCTCGGCGGGCATGCGCGCTAGGCCAGCACCGCGAGCTTCAAGTAGCGGCCTTCGGGAAAGCTCGGCAGCGTCGGGTGATCGGGCGGCGGCCCGTGCAGATCGAGGAGGCGCAGATCGCTGCGCCCGAGGGCGATGTCGTCGAGCGTGGTGAGGAAGTCCTCGGCCGACACGTGGCTGGAGCACGACGCCGCGACGAAGGTACCGCCGGGCGCGAGGACCTCGGCGCACGCGCGATGGAGCGCGCGATAGGCGCTGATGGCGTTGGGCTTGGCGCGCTCGCTCGGCGCGAAGCTCGGGGGGTCGCTGATCACGACGTCCCAGCGGTGGCCCTTCTTCTTCTGCTCGGCGAGCCAGGCGAACGCATCGGCAGTGACGAAGGAGTGCGGCGTGATCGGGATCCCGGCCAGCTTGAAGCTCTCCTGCGCCGTGCCGTGCGCCTTCGCTGCGACGTCGACGCTCGTGACGATGCCGCCGGCGAGCGCGGCGCGCTGCGAGAAGCC
>JAYTZB010001088.1:0-2188 GCA_043742085.1 Polyangiaceae bacterium | reverse complement strand
CAACGACGCCATGAACGAGGTGCTGTGGGTGACCGCGCCGTGGGCCAGCACCTCGCGTGGCGATGACGGCGCGGTGGTGGCGAGCCCGTCGGATGGCATGGTGTCGGTGGCAAGCGCGAAGTGGGGCGAGTTCCGCGGCTGCATTCCCGCCGATCACTACGACGTCATCGGCCAGATCGGTCACTCCACGCGCGACGGCCAGAGCGGCTTCGACGCACCCCGCTTCTACCGCTGGGTGGCCTCCGACCTCGCCGCGAAGGGGCTCTGACGATGCGCGCCTTCATCCAGCTGCGCTCGCTCTCGGTCCCGCCCTCGATCGCACTCGCACTCGCACTCGCGCTCGGCGCCTGTGCGCCGACCGAGGCGCGTGAGGATCGCTGCGCGCGCGTCCAATCCCAGCTCGACGCCTGTGCTGGCACCCCGTTCGCACGTCTCGATTGCTCGGCGACCAGCACCGCCGACCTCGACCACCTCGACGATCTCTCGCAAGGCGTCGCATGCCAGGCACTCCAGGGCGTCGCGCCCACCGACGGCGATCCCATGAGCGCCACGTGTCGCCTGCTCGGCATCGGCTGCGTCGCGTCGATCACGCCCGCGCCTCGGCGCTCTCCGGTGCGTTACCCCGTGCTGCTCGTCAACGGCATCGATACCTCGCCGCTCTTCCGCTACAGCCCGCGCATCGTCTCCACCATGCACGAGGCGGGCGGCCATCGCGTCTTCCTCGCGACGCTGACGCCCTACGAGACGCCCCAGGTTCGTTCCCCCGAACTGTGGAAGCGCATCGAGGAGGTCCGCACGGAGACCGGCGCCCCCAGGGTGAATTTGATCTGCCACTCGCTGGGAGGCCTGGATTGCAGGTACCTGGTGAGCGCGAACGGCCTGGCTGCCGATCTCGGCGTCGCGCCCGACACCATGGCGCGCGCGGTCGCGTCGATCACCACCGTCGGCACCGCGCACCGCGGAACACGCGTGGCCGACGTGCTCCTCGGTCTCGCGCCCGACGGCGATCGCGGGCGGCTCGTGAACGACTTCGCGACCCTCGCCGGGGACGCCTTCAGCACCGATCGCATCGACGGCGACGTCCACGTGCGCGCCGCGCTCCGCACGCTGACGGTGGCGGCCGCGCCGGCGTTCAACGCGTCGATCACCGACGCGGACGGTGTGCTCTACCAGTCATGGGCCGGCTACAGCCGCCCGTTCGGCACGGCTACCGCCGCGCACGACGCGCAGCTCGCGGAGCTGTGCACGACCGCGGACGGCGCGAGCGGCCTCCTCCCATACCTGGGCGCCTCGGGCAGCAAGCACGACTTCATGGCGCTCGCGCTCGTGCCGTTCGCGAGCATCGCGGGCGGCGGAGACGCGAGCGTCCCGAGCGACGGCCTCGCCACCGTCGCGTCCGCGAAGTGGGGCACGTTCAAGGGCTGCATCCCCGCCGACCACATGGAGCAGCTCGGACAGCACAGCCTTCCCGACGTCAACGTCCGCACCGGCTTCGACGTGGCGCGCTTCTACGCGAACGTCGCCGGCGATCTCGCGGAGCAAGGGCTGTGATGCGCCGCGCGCTCCTCGTCGTCCTGCCCGTGATGGTCGCGCTGGTCTCGCTGGCGTGCTCGAACGCGCCGCCGGCGGCCGCCGACATCTGCATCGAGGCCAAGGACCGCTTCGCGTCGTGCGGGACGAGCCTGCCGCTCCTCACGGACGGGCCGTGCTCGGGCACGACGAAGATCGTCGCGCGGTGCGTGGTCGATCACGCGCACGACTGCGACGAGCTGGCGACGCTCTTCGGGCGCATCGATACGTGCGTCGCCGATCTGCTCGATGGCGGTGACGAGCTCCTGCCGCCGGCGACCGATCTCCCGGTGTCGCCGCGCGACGCCGGACGCGACGCACGGGACGAGGCGGGCCGCGACGTCGATGCCGCGCCGCGGCCGGTCGACGGCGGACCGATCGCCACGACGGACAGCGGCTCGAGCGACTCGGGAGCGGGGACACGGCCATGAGGAACGACATGAAGACCGACGCCAAAGACGGCACCAGCGGCCGCATGAACAGCAGCACCACCATGTTCGAGCGCGCGGGCCGCGCCATCGGCGAGATGGTGGTCGCACATCCAGGGAAGACCCTGCTCGCCGGCCTCGTGGCGTTCCTCGTCGTCGCCTTCGGGCTCACGACGGCGCGCTTCTCGACC
>JAYTZB010001087.1:0-4822 GCA_043742085.1 Polyangiaceae bacterium | reverse complement strand
CCCGGCGTCTACTTCGCGTGGAAGTGGTGGAAGCACCGCAGCGAGAACGGCATTCGCTTCTAGAGGCGCGCCTGACGGCGTGTCGGACGACGCGTCAGCGGCGCGTCTGCGTGTGGAGCCAGGTCGCGAGCAGCGCGATGTCCTCGTCGTGCAGCTCCGCATCGAAGCGCGGCATGTGTCGCTTGCGCTCCGCGTCGAGCGCGTGCTCGCGGTACGTCGCCTTCGTTGCGGGGTTCTTGATCTGCGCGCGTAGCCACGCCTCGGAGCCCCATCCCGAGAGCTCCGGCGCGAGGCCCTGGTCCGAGTCGTCGCCCTGGCCCTCGAAGAGGTGACAGCTCGTGCAGCGCGCGGTGACGATGGCTTTCCCCTTCGCCACCTTCGCGGGGTCGCGCGGCGGCGTCTTCTCGCCCATGCTCGCGAGGAACGACGCCACCGCCGCCTTGTCGTCGGCGGCCATCGGCTTCCACGACGGCGGCGCGCCGGGCCCGGGAACATCCACCGACGGCATCTCGCCCTTGTAGCTCGAGCGACCGAAGCGCGTGTCTCCGTCGGGCTCGTGCAGCATCGCGAGGGCCCACGCCTCGGTGCCCCATCCGTCGAGCACGGGCGCCGTGCGGTCCTTGTCGGCGCCGTGCGCGCCGAGCGTGTGACAGCCCGCACAGTGCTTGTCGAAGAGCTCCGGCCCGCGGAGGTCGGGATCGCGCTTCATCATCGCGAGCGGGCCCTCGGGCGGCACGCCCTCCTTCGCGATCCGGTTCGCGATGGTGGCGCGCTCGTCGGCCTTCACTCGCTCCTTCTGGAAGGTGACGTCGTTCGCGTCCTGATGCTGCGCTTGCAGCGTGAGACCGACGGCGCCCGCGGCAATCAGCGCGAGCGGCACCAGCGGTCCGATACGCCCGCGCAGCGCAGTGCCGGGCTTTCGATCGAGCAGCGGCAACGCGAACAGATACGCGCCCAGCACCGCGGGAAGCACCACGGTGCCGACGATCTCGAGCGGACCGTGGAAGTACTTGAGGAGCTGGAACAGCGCGAGGAAGTACCACTCGGGACGTGCGGGATAATCGCTCGCCGGATCGGCGGGCGCGTCGAGCGGCGCGCCATGCTCTCGCCACGCCATCACGAGAACGACCGCCACGACGGCAAGGACCGCGACGACGTCCTTGAGGAGCTGCTTGGGGAAGAAGGGGTCGACGCGCTTCAGATCGGCGTGCGGGCTGGGCGTGACGCCGTGTTTCCGGAAGAGCGCGACGTGCGCCGACACGACGAGCACCAGCAGCGCAGGCAGCACCGCGACGTGCAGCGCATAGAACCGCGTCAGGGTGAGGCTGCCGTACTCGGCGCCGCCCTGCATCATCTTCTGCGTGGCGTCGCCGACGACGGGCACCGTCCCGGCGATGTTGGTGGCGACGCGCGTCGCCCAGTAGCCCTTCTGATCCCACGGCAAGAGATAGCCGGTGAGGGCGAAGCCGAGCGTCATCGCGAAGAGCGCGAGCCCGAGCCACCATGTGACCTCGCGCGGCTTCTTGTAGGCGCCGAAGAGAGCGACCTGCGCGAGGTGCGCGGCGAGCACCACGACCATCGCCTGCGCGCCGAAGTGGTGGAGCCCGCGGACGAGCCAGCCGCCCGACTGGATGAAGGTGATGTAGTGGACGCTGGCCCACGCGGTCTTCTCGCTCGGCGCGTAGCTCGTCATGAGCGCGATGCCGGTCACGACCTGCACGAGGAACGAACCGAGCAGCGCGCTGCCGAAGACGTAGGCCCAGCGCGCGCCGCCCTTCACGGGCTCGTCGAGCGCGTGCGCGAGGAGCGCGCGATGGCCCGTGCGCTCGTCGACGAAGTCGCCGAGACGCTTCAGCGCGCTCACGCTTCCACCTTCTCCGGAATGCCGATGCGGAAGCGCCGGAAGTCGACGGCGACGAAGCCTTCCTCGATGCGCGTCGCGAGCGTGTCGAGATCGCGCGGCGCGGGTCCGCTCTTGCGCGCGCCGTCCGCAGCAAACGCCGACGTGTGGCACGGGCACGCGAAGCCGGCGCTTGCGCCGCCCGGCGCGACGTTCACCGAGCAACCGAGATGCGGGCACACCGCCGAGTAGGCCGACACCTTGTCGCCGTTCTTCACCACCCACACGCTGCCCAGCTCGACGCCGCGCTCGATGGTCCACGCGTCACGACGGTCATCGACGATGGCCACGCGCTTGGGCTCGCCGTCGACGAGCTGATCGAGGCGGAGCGTGCGGACCCATCGACCGGCCGCGCCCTTGCTCGCGATGGGAGCGGACACGAACGCGGCGGCGGGGATGACCGTCGCCGCGGCGATCGCACAGCTTCCGACGACGACGGCCAGCGTGACGGTGCGACGCGGAGGCCGGATGGCGAGACTGGCGCGAATGGCGGGCGGCTCTTCGCCATCCGGCTCGTTCGGGGGTGGATTCGATCCTCGAGAGCTCGACATATCTGGCGCGCGCGAGTCTAGGTTTTCGCGAGATGGCGATATACTGCAATCGTCATGACACTTCGCTCTGGTCTGGTCTTCACGACGGTCGCTCTCGCCATTGCCATCGGGTGCGGCTCGTCGGCGGACTCGGTGTTCGGCGATCCCAACGCCGCCGACGGCGGGTCGAGCAGCGGGACCCCCGGGCCCTTCGGCGGCGGCACGGACGGAGGCGGCGCGCCGAAGCCGTGCACGAACCTCTGTCTGCAGCAGGTGGCATGCAATGCCGGGTTGACGACGTCGGTCAGCGGCATCGTCAACGACCCCGCAGGCAAGGTGCCGCTCTACAACGTGCTCGTGTACGTCCCGAACGCGCCGGTCGCAGCCATCACCACCGGCGCGTCGTGCGACCGCTGTGGCAGCGTCTCCGGAGAGCCGCTCGTCACTGCCATCACCGATGCCGCGGGTCACTTCAAGCTCGACAACGTCCCCGTCGGCAGCGACATCCCGCTCGTCATCCAGGTCGGCA
Organism: Polyangiaceae bacterium; assembly: GCA_043742085.1. Taxonomy (GTDB): domain Bacteria; phylum Myxococcota_A; class Polyangia; order Polyangiales; family Polyangiaceae; genus Labilithrix. The sequence continues at coordinate 1,863 of JAYTZB010001087.1, read as the reverse complement.
AGTGGCGCCGGCAGATCAAGATTCCGAAGACCGTGCAGTGCGCCGATACGGCGCTCGCCGCCGCCGACCTCCGTCTCCCTCGGAACAAGAGCGAGGGAGATCTTCCGCAGATCGCCATCACCACGGGCGGCGCCGATGTCATGGAGTGCTTGCTCCGCAAGATCGGCGTCGACGACGCCGAGTTCACCAATCCCGACGGCACCGGCCGCGTGCACTTCTATGCCGGCTCACCCGGCGACGGCAGCACGACGACGAAGTTCAACGGCACGAAGGGCAACGCTGCGTTCCCCAGCGCGACCACGTTCTGGAGCGCGAAGGAGAACCTGCTCAAGTACGACCTGGTGATGCTCTCGTGCGAGGGCGACACGTACCCCGATCAGAAGCCGGCGGCCGCGCTCCAGGCGATGTACGCGTACGCCAACGCAGGCGGCCGGCTTTTCGCGTCGCACTGGCATCGCTACTGGTTCAGCACCACCGGCCATCCGCCCATGACGCCGGCGGGGCCCATCCCGAGCCCGTTCGAGCCCTTCGGCTTCTGGGCGGATCGCCCTGCACCCGGCGACGTGGCGCCCGCGCCGGGCGATCCGGTGACCGGCATCGTGGACGACAGCTTCCCCAAGGGGAAGGCGATGAAGGAGTGGCTCGTCAACGTGCAGGCGTCGACCGTGCCCGGCGAGCTGGTCATCAAGGAGTCGAAGCACAACATCGACTCGGTCGATCCCGCGCGCGCGACGCAATGGATCACGATGACCAATCCGCAGGCGAGCAACATGAAGGCGGTCGAGTACCTCTCCTTCAACACGCCGATCACCGTGCCCGACGACCAGAAGTGCGGGCGCGTCGTCTACAGCGATCTGCACGTCTCGTCGGGCGACACGCACGGGCTCGCGTGGCCGGACGGCTGCACGCATCCGGACCTCAGCCCGCAGGAGAAGGCGCTCGAGTTCATGCTGTTCGACCTCTCGTCGTGCATCCAGAACGACAATGCGCCCGTGGTCCCGCCGCCCCCGGTGAAGTGAAGGCCGCGCCCCCTCTCTTCGCCGTGGCCATGGCCGTGGCCGTGCTCGCGTGCGCCGGCGCATGCAGAGCGCCGGAAAGCGCAAAGGCGGGCGCGGACGCGAGCGCAGACGCGAGCGCGAGCGCACACGCGACTGCGAGCATGGACGCGAGCACGCGCGCCGATGCGGCACCCGTGGAGCGCGCGCACGGCCCGTTCGAGGCGGTCATGGCGGGGACGCGGAAGGTCTATTACGTGATTCCCAATCAGCCTGGGAAGGCGCGACTGATAGCCAATCTCCACGGGGTCTGCAATCCACCGGGATATGCCTGTGGCTACTGGGTGAATGCTGCATCGAAAGCGGGATTCCTCGTCTGTCCCGAGGGCAATACGCGTTGCGGGGCCAACGGTCCGCCCACCTGGACCGAGCCGGTGGCCACCATGGACGCGGACCTCGAGCGCGCCATCGCGGTGGTGGATGCCGACTATCCCGGCGAGGTCGGACGCGAAGGAGCCGTGCTCACCGGTTTTTCGCTCGGCGCCTACGCTGCGGTGCAGATCGCTCGCAGTCACCCGGGCCGCTGGCCTTACCTCGTGCTCAACGAGGCCGACGTCGCGCTCGACGCCGCGCAGCTCCGCGCGGCTGGCGTGAGGGCTGTCGCCCTGCTCGCCGGCGAGAACGGCTCGCAGGTCGCCGGCGAGCGCCGCACCGCCGAGCGCCTCGCAAAGCAGGGATTTCCAGCTCGATTGTGGGTCATGAAGGGCGCGGGGCACCACTACTCCGCGGACATCGACACGCTGATGGCCGAGGCGATCGCGTTCGTGCTCGCAGCGCCGGCTCCCGACGCGCACGTCACGAACGACGC
>JAYTZB010001086.1:0-3412 GCA_043742085.1 Polyangiaceae bacterium | reverse complement strand
CCGTACTACGACCAGATCTGCAACGCGGGCTCGGGTGAGCCGGGGCACGCGCACATGAAGCGCGCGATGCGCGCCTTTCTCCGCTGGGCGGACGAGACGTGGGCGCGCTTCGATGCGCACGTGCACGTCAACCAGTACCGCGCGATGTGGCCGCACGTGCAGCAGGCCCTGCAGAAGCCCGCCGCGTGCAATCGCTGCGGCGCGCCCGTGGCGCGGACCACGCCGCACAAGAGCGAGTCGGTGACGTGCGCGGCGTGTCACACCCTCAATCAAGTACTGCCGGAGGCGGTCGTGGCCTCGTACTTCGGTGGCATGCCTCACTACTTCGCGCAGAGCGGCGTCATCGATCGCCAGTTCGCGCTCGAGAAGCTCAAGGACGACTGGGAGGACTACCGCGACGCGGAATATGCCGCCGACCGTGACCGTCCCGACGAGCCGATCGAGCGCCTCAAGCAGCGCGAGCAGATGGAGAAGGACTACTGGACCGCCTACGCCGAGGCGCGCGTGAAGAACGAGGGCGGCACGCCCGAGGACGTGAAGACGCTCGTCGACGCCCGCATGAAGCAGGCGTTCTACGAGGAGATGAACATGAACGACGTCTGGCGGGCCGCGAACGGCCTGAAGGGCGTCGCCGAACAGGCCAGCGTCCCGCAACACCTCCAGAACGTCGACGAGTGGGGCCCGTTGAACCCGCACCAGAACCAGAATGCGCTCGAGGACAACTGGGTCCACGAGCAGCTCCTGAACGAGGCGGTGCGCGAGCCGGAGCGACACGCGTCGCTGCTCCAGGCGCTCGGCTATCGCGATGCCACGCAGCGCGCGATGGTGCACGGCACGTTCCGCCGGCACTACGAGAGCTACCTGATGGGCCCCGAGGGCCAGGCGCTCGTCACCCGGGCGGCGATGCGCGCCATGAACGAGCGCATGAAGTACATGACCGCGGCAGGCGCCGCGAGCGGCCTCCTCGATCCCGTCGAAGGCGTCTCGATCGCCATCTACGGCAGCCTCCAGGTGAAGCAGGCGCAGGTCAGTCAGGCCGAGTTCGCCGCGCTCCTCGCGCAGAATTCGATGGACCAGCCGAAGTGGGAGCGTGTCGCGAAGGGCTGGCTCGACAAGATGACGCGCGACACGACCGGCGTCGTCGCGACCGAGTACGCAAAGGCCTTCGCGACCGGCGGTCAAGGTCAGTACGGCGGCATGGCCGTCGCCGCGGCGGACAACATGTCCTCGGGGCAGATGGGCCTGCAAGGACCGCAGATGGCGGCCGAGCCGATGAGCTTCGAGAAGTACTGCGAGGTCGGCGGCGCCATGCAGGCGTGGACGAAGCAGGGCAAGGACATCAGCGCCGGCCTGCACAAGTACTTCCAGATGACGGCCATCGATTACTCGAACGTGAGCATGTACTGGTCGCAGAAGATGATGGCCGACCACTCGATGTTCGAGCGCCAGACGCAGATCGCGAACCACTTCGAGCAGCAGTACGCGTCGATGGCTTAGTCGTGCCTACCTAGCAGTGCTAGGGAAGGGCCGTGTCCATCCAGTGGTACCCCGGCCATATGACGAAGGCGCGGAAGACCATCGCCGAGGCGATGCCCGCGCAGGACGTCGTCATCGAGGTGCTCGACGCGCGGATGCCGCGCGCCAGCGAGAATCCGGTGGTCACCGAGCTGCGCGGGCTCAAGCCTTGCGTGAAGGTCCTCAGCAAGAGCGACCTCGCCGATCCCGAGGTCACGCGGCGCTGGCTGCAGCACTTCGAGGCCATCGATGCGGCGCGCCTTCCGAACAGCGGAAAGATCGTCGCCATCGCCATCACCACTTCGCACGCTGCGGAGACGCGAAAGCGCATCGCCGAGGTGTGCGGCGCCATCGCCGTGCCCACACGCGGCCGCAAGACCGCGCGTGCGATGATCATCGGCATCCCCAACGTCGGTAAATCGACGCTCGTCAACACGCTCGCGAAGCGGAAGGTCGCGAACGTCGGCGATGAGCCGGCCGTCACCAAGGGCGAGCAGGTCGTGCTCCTCGAGAACGGGATGACGCTCTCCGACAACCCCGGGATCATGTGGCCGAAGATCGAGGACCCGAAGGGCGGCCTCCGGCTCGCGTTCGGCGGCGCCATCCCCGACGCCGCGCTCGACTACGAGAACGTCGCGGTCTTCGGCGCGAGCCTGCTGCTCGAGCGTTATCCGGAGCTCCTCACCAAGCGCTACAAGCTGCCGGCACTGCCTGCGGACGGCAGCTCGCTCATCGACGAGATCGGACGCCGCCGCGGCTGCCTCCAGAAGGGCGGCAAGGTCGACCGCCACAAGGCCGCCGACATCTTCATCCACGACTTTCGCACCGGTGCCCTCGGCCGGATCAGCCTCGAACGACCCGAGGACGGATCCGACCGACCATGACGACGGCATGGCTCGCAGGAGGAAGCGGTCTCGTAGGCGGCGAGCTCATGCGGCTCCTGCTTGCCGAATCTTCGTTCACCAAGGTGGTGTCGGTCGGGCGGCGCACGCTGCCGCTCGAGGATGCGAGGCTCGTGCAGGCGAAGGTCGACTTCGCAGACGCGGGCTCGTTCGATTCGCTCGCCGCGCCCGACGTCGCGTTCGCGTGCCTGGGAACGACCATCAAGAAGGCGGGCTCGCAGGAGGCTTTCCGCGCCGTCGATCAGCACGCGGTGGTGAGCTTCGCGAAGGCCGCGAAGGCCAAGGGCGCGCGGGTCTTCGTCCACGTCTCGTCGCTCGGCGCGAGCGCGCGCGCGAGCTCGTTCTACTCGCGCGTGAAGGGTGAGACGGAGGCCGAGCTCGAGAAGCTCGGCTTCGAGAGCGTCTACGCGCTGCGGCCCTCGATCCTCGACGGCGATCGCGCAGAGAGCCGTCCGCTCGAGCGCGTGGGCCTCGCATTCGCGCGCGCGCTGGGGCCGGTGCTCGGCAAGTACCGGCCGACCGCGGCGTCGGCGGTGGCGCGCACCATGATCGCGAAGGCGAACGCACCGCAGCCGGGCGCGCACGTGATCGAGGCCGACGCCATCGCGTGAGCGGTCAGAGGTTGTGCTTGCGGATCAGGCGGTAGACATAGGCGCGATCCAGGCCCGCCGCCTCGGCCGCCGCGGAGACGTTGCCTCCGGTTCGCGCGAGCACGCCGCGCATGTACTCGCGCTCGAGGTGGACGACCCAGCGATCGCGCACCACCTTGAAGGGCTCGTCGTAGGTCACGCGCGGGAGCGCCGTGCGTGATGCGCCCGCGCCGCCGGCGCTCGTAGAAGGCGGAAGGAGATCGAGGGCCTCTTCGGTGCCGAACGCGAGCGCGCGCTCGACGAAGTTCCGCAGCTCGCGCACGTTGCCTCGCCACGGACGCGCGCGGAGGCTGTCGAGCAGCGCAGGCGTGACCGCCGCGTGCTCCTGCGGAGGAAGGAACGCGA
>JAYTZB010001085.1:0-7661 GCA_043742085.1 Polyangiaceae bacterium | reverse complement strand
TCGCGCGCTTCGGAAGCGGCAGCAAGGCGCCGGACGCGCTCCTCAAGGTGGGGATGTGCCACGACCGCCTCGGCGCATCGGGCCGCGCGCGCGAGTACTGGGATCGCTTGAAGCGCGAGTATCCGCGCAGCGATGCCGCGAAGAGAATTCCGCCGGCCGCGCGCGACGCAGCGCCCGGCAATCGTGCGGGCAGCGGCGACAATAGCGGCGCTCGCGAAGACAGCGTGCCCGATCGCAAGGGACCGAAGGAGAATCGATGAGCACCGCGCATCCGGCGACGTCACGGCATCTCGCCATCATCCTCGGACTCGTGCTGCCGATCGCGCACGTCAGTGTGGCGTTCGCGCAGAACACCGGCACCTCGCCTGGGGGCGGCGGAAACCCGGCAAATCCAGGCGGTCCGTTGAGCGGCACCGCGCCTCCGGCCGGCGGCGGCGCTCCCGGCGGCACCACGACGTCGACGACGACGTCCGTGCAATCGAGCTCGCAGTTCTTCCCGGGTGGCGTCGCGCCGGTTCCGCCGGGCGGCGTGCTCGGTGGCGGCAACGCGCAGTTCTCGTCGTCGAAGCCGATCACGGGCAATCAGCAGGACACGTTCGACTTCCGGCCCGGCTCTGGCTCCGGCGGGACCGCTCACGGCAACGACACGAGCTCCTTCGTCCTCGGCAACGGCGATTCGCGCGGAGGCGGGGGCGTCTCCAGCAACACGGGCGTGCACCAGGTCCGCAAGGGCGACACGCTCTGGGACATCTGCGATCACTACTTCCGCAATCCGTACCAGTGGCCTCGGATCTGGGCGTTCAATCCCCAGATCCAGAACCCGCACTGGATCTTTCCCGGTGATCAGGTGCGCCTGCGCGGCGCCAGCAACGAGCTCCTCGCCACCGCCCAGCCCAACACCGGCGGCTCTCAGCTCATCGATCGTCACCGCCAGGTTCCGCCGGAGACGATCTTCCTGCAAAACCAGGGCTTCATCGACGACGACACGAACAACTGGGGTGAGATCTCGGGCTCTCCCGAAGAGAAGATGATCCTCACGGATCTCGACGACATCTACCTGCGCATCGGCGCCGGCCACGATCTGAAGGTCGGCCAGGAGCTCACCATCTATCGCCCCGTCCGCAACATCGGCGGCGGCAAGCTGATCGAGATCCAGGGCACGGCGAAGGTCGAGCAGTGGAACCCGAAGGATCGCGTCGCGCGCGCGAAGATCACCGACGCCATCGACGCCATCGAGCGTGGTGCGCGCGTCGGTCCCGTCGGACGTCGTTTCGAGGTGGTCCCGCCCTCACGCAACGACAAGGACGTCACCGCGACCATCCTCACGAGCGTGCAGCCGCACGGCCTCTTCGGCCAGCACCAGATCGTCTTCGTGAACCAGGGCGACGAGGCGGGCCTGAAGCCCGGCAATCGCATGTTCGTCATCCGCAAGGGCGACGCCTGGCACCAGACGCAGACCACGGGCTCCGCGCCGCTGCGCATCGCGCTCGAGGACGACTCGCCCGCCGCCACCGAAAAGGTCCCGACGCCGCGCGACGCCTCACGCCTCCCGGAGGAAACGCTCGCCGAGCTGCGCGTCATCAACGTCCGGAAGAAGACGGCGATGTGCATCGTCACCTCGTCGCGCCACGAGATCGAAGCGGGCGACCAGGCCTTCGCGCGCAAGGGCTTCTGAAGGTACCGTCAGTCGTAACGTTCGCTGTGGACCTGCTTGCGGTCCACGCCCATCTGCTTCCGGAGCAGATCGCGCACGGCGCCGACCATGCGTTCCAGCCCGCAAATATAGACGTGCGGTGGTGCTCCTCCGGTCGCCACGAGCTCCTGGAACGAGCGCTCGGCGTGGGTCTGCACGTACCCGCGTAGACCCGTCCACGAAGGCGCCGGCTGCGAGAGGCTGTACAGTACACGCAAGTTGGGATGCTTCGCTTCCAGCGCGTCGAGCTCGTCGCGATAGAGGCGATCGTCCTCGTGACGGACGCCGAAGAGCAGACGCATCGGGCTCTGCGCCCCCGCTGCGAGCGCGTCCCGGATCATGCTGCGCAGCGGCGTGACGCCCGTACCGGTCCCGACGAACAGGCTCGGATGATCCGTGCCGCGTGGCCGCGTGAAGAAGCCTTGCGGTCCGATGGCGCGGATGGTCTCGCCGACCGCGAGCTCGTGCAGGAACGTCGAGCCCGGGCCGCCCTCGACCTTCGTGACCGCCACCTCGAAGCCCGGCGTCGCGTCCGGCGGCGATGCGATCGAGTACGCGCGTCGCGCTTCGCCTTCGGCGAGCGGAAGCACGAGGCTCACCCACTGCCCGGCCTGGAAGGCGAACGGCTCCGGCGTTCCCACGCGCTCGAAGGCCAGCTCACGCACGTTCGCCGAGAGCATGCGCGCGCGGGCGAGGCGCACGTCGAAGGTCGGCGGCGGAGGCATGGGACGAGGACGCCTATAGCACCGGCTTCGCCACGCGCGGCAGGCTCTCCACGCGATAGGCAAACGCTGCTTTCACGCGCGAAGAGCTGCGGAACACCAGCTCCATCCGGAGGAGCGCATCGAGCACGTCGCCGGTCTCCATGTCGCGCGCGCGCGCCGCAGCGATCACCTTCGCGAGCGGCTCCAGCGCATCCGGTGCGTGGTGCAGTGCGCCAGGCAGCACGTAGAGGGACGCCACCTCGTCGGGCGCGGACGCGCTCACGGGCCCGGCCACCACGCGTGCATCCATCGGACCTTCGGCATGCTCGAGCGTCACCGCCTGAGCTTCGTCGAGATGCCGAACGATGAGCTCGGCTCCGGACCAGAGATCGACGAGGCGTGCTCCGCGATCGTCGACGTCGTCCACGAGGAACACGCCGCGATGCGCGCGATCGAAGCGCGCGACCACGCCGGGCGCGTCGGTATGGGGGGCAGCGAGCCGCGCGAAGCCCTGCGTGGTGAGCGCATCGTCCCAGAAGGCGCGGCTGCGCTGCTCGAACCATGCGTCCTCGGGGCCGAACGCCCCGGTCCGCTTCTCGAAGCGCTCGCGCATCCGGCGCGCTTCGGCGGCAAGGTCGAGCGAGGGCCCTTCGGGCTGGGAGGCCCGCGCCCGCCCCGACAGGACCGGCGAGGTAGCGAGGGAAACGACCGCCTCGTACGCGGCGAGGACGGCCGTGGCCGTGGTATCCTGGAGAGAACGTCCCATGCAGAACCGAGTCTTCTTTCCGCAATCGGCCGTGGACCAGTGGGGCATCGACGGCAAGATCGATCTCGTCGGTAACGAGCTCATCCTGCTCGGAGAAGGCCGAAGGTACAAGGTCGAGGAGGCCGTGCGCATCGTGACCGAGGTGACGGGCGCCAACGACGACCGCAAGATCATCGGCAAGGTGAAGCCGAAACGCGCGCTCGACGAGATCGGCGCCGAGCTCCTCGAGACCTCGATGATCCTCGGCGATAACGCCTACGACGTGGTTCCCGGCTGGATGGGCACACCCGCCGGACCGTTCAACGATCACCTCCTCTCCGAGGAGCGGATGGCCGCGCGCGCCGGCAAGACGGATATCGGCGCCGGGCCCAGCAGCGAAGAGGACCTTCTCCAGCGCTTCGTCGACGAGAACCGATCGCCGGACAAGTGATCGCGTCTTGAACGAGTCCCTCGCCAACGTCCTCTTCGCTCTGACCTCGGCGACCTACGTCGTCGCGTCGGCGATCTTCCTGCGCTTCCTGATCCGCGGAAAGGGTGACGTCGGCAAGCTCGGCCCGCGGCTCATCGCGCTCGGCGCGTTGTTGCATGCTGCACATATCTGCGTGGCCTCGCTCGTGCTGAAGGTCTGCCCGGTGGAGGGCATTCACTTTCCGATGAGCGTCGCGTCGATGCTGATGTGCGTCGCCTACGTGCTCGCGCGGAAGCGCCTGCGCGTCGAGGTGGCCGGCGCCTTCGTCGCTCCGCTGGCGCTGACGTCGTTGATGGCTTCGCGGTTCGTCGGCGGCGGCGCCGAGCCCGGCGAGGGCATCAAGAGCGTCATCCTCCCGTTCCACGTCACGCTCAACCTGTTCGGCGTCGCGCTCTTCGGCCTCGCGTTCTCGGCCGCCGCGCTCTACCTCGTGCAGGAACGGCTCGTGAAGTCGAAGCGCATCGACGGCATGTCGCGCCGCCTGCCGCCGCTCGATGCGCTCGATCGCGCCGAGCATCGCTTCTTGCTCGCGGGGTTCCCGCTCCTCACCATCGGCATCATCACCGGCACGGTGTGGGCGAAGCGCGTCGAGGCCGGCGCCACGAGCGACATCCTCCGCATGGTCTTCGGCTACGTCACGTGGCTCGTGATCGCCGGCGTGCTCTTCCTGCGCGCCGCTGCCGGCTGGCGCGGACGTCGCGCCGCCTACGGCACCATCGCCGGGTTCGGCTTCGCGGTGCTCGTGCTGGTCGTGTACCTCGTCCGCAAGGATCCCCCGCACGCCGTCGCCGTCCACGACACCGCTCACACGGAGCAGCCGTGAGCTTGCCCGTCGTCGTCATCGGCGTGTCGCACAAGACCGCGCCGGTGGACGTCCGCGAGCGCTTCGCGGCCGGCGCGGAGGTGCTTCCCGAGCTCCTCGCGCGGCTCGCCGCACGACCCGAGCTCGAGGAGGCGATGTTCCTCTCCACCTGCAACCGCGTGGAGATCGTGGCCCTCGCGAAGCCCGCGAAGACCCTCGAGGACGCGAAGCGCGCAGCGTCGCGCGCCATCCGCGAGGCGCTCCGCGAACAGCTCGGTGCTTCCAGCGTCGACGACCTCAGCGACTGGCTCTACGAGAAGAGCGGCGACGAAGCGGTGCGTCACATCTTCCGGGTCGCGGCCAGCCTCGACTCGATGGTGCTGGGCGAGCCGCAGATCCTCGGCCAGGTGAAGGATGCGTACGACGCGGCCGTCGCCGCCGGTGCGCTGCGTAGCCACCTCGCGAGATGCGTGCATCGTGCATTCACCGTCGCGAAGCGGGTGCGCAGCGAGACGCAGCTGGGCGCTGGTCTGGTCAGCATCTCCAGCGTCGCCGTCGATCTCGCGAAGCGCATCTTCGGTGACCTCGGAACGAGCACCGTCCTCCTCGTGGGCGCCGGCGAGATGGCCGAGCAGGCCGCGAAGAGCCTCGGCAAGACCGCCAAGTCGATCCGCGTGTGCAACCGCAGCTTCGATCGCGCCGCGACGCTCGCCGCCACGTTCGGCGGGACCGCGGCCCCCCTCGATCAGCTCGAGGCGGAGCTCGTCATCTCCGACGTGGTGGTGGCGAGCACCTCCAGCAAGACCTTCGTCATCACCCGCGACCTCGTGAAGCGCGTGATGAAGCAACGGAAGGGCAAGACGCTCTTCCTCATCGACATCGCGGTGCCGCGCAACATCGAGCCCGACGTCCACCGGCTCGACAACGTCTACGTGTACAACGTCGACGATCTCGAGGCCGAGGTCGCCGAGAACATGAAGGCACGTCACGCCGAGGTCGCCCTCGCCGAGGCCATCGTCGACGCCGAGCTGACCGATTGGGCCTCGTGGGCGCGCGGCCTCAACGTGAACCCGACCGTCGTGGCCCTTCGCGCGAAGACGCGCGGCGTGCTGGTGGCGGAGCTGGAACGAAGCCTCGGGACTCGCTTGAAGCACCTCACCGAGGGAGACCGCGCCGCGCTCGCCCAGATGGTCGAGAGCGCCACCAACAAGCTGCTCCATGCGCCGACCACGCGGTTGAAGCACGCCGCGTCGTCGAGCGACGCCGGCGACCTCGTGCATGCCGTTCACCACCTCTTCGATCTCCCCGCGCTCGCCGAGTCCTCGGACGAGCGCGATCGCGACTCGCGTACCCTGAAGGCGTCGAGCGAGGCGGGGCCATCCCCCATCCCCCCCGCGCTCACGCTCGACGACGAACGCGATAACGACCGCCTCCCGCACTGAGATCCACGCATGAAGCTCACGTATGCCACCCGGCGATCGGCTCTCGCTCTCGTGCAGTGTCGCGCCTTCGTCGCTCGCTTGAAGGCCGTGCATCCCGAGCTCGAGATGATCGAAGAGCAGGTGGTCACTAGCGGCGACAAGATCCAGGACCGCCCCCTCTCCGAGGTCGGCGGCAAGGGGCTCTTCGTGAAGGAGATCGAGGAGGCCCTCCTCGAGCGACGCGCCGATCTCGCGGTGCACTCGATCAAGGACGTGCCTGGCGTGTTGCCGCCGGGGCTCTTCATCGCGTGCATCCCCACCCGCGAGGATCCGCGGGACGTCCTCGTCTCGCCGAAGCACGGCGGCCTCCAGGTACTGCCGAAGGGCGCGAAGGTCGGCACGAGCAGCCTTCGCCGTGCGGTCAGCCTCCGCGCGTCACGTCCCGACCTCGACATCGTGCCCATGCGCGGCAACGTCGACACACGGCTCCGCAAGGTCGACGAGGGCGAGTGCGACGCCATCGTGCTCGCGCGAGCCGGTCTCGTGCGCCTTGGCCTCGAGCATCGCGCCACCGAGGTCCTCGAGCCGGAGATCTCGCTCCCCGCGGTGGGGCAGGGAGCGCTCGGCATCGAGTGCCGGATCGACGATCCCGGGACCATCGCTCTCCTCGCACCGCTCCACGACGAGGCCACCAGCCGGTGCGTCGCCGCCGAGCGTGGCGTCATGGTGGCGCTCGAGGGCGACTGCAAGACGCCGCTCGGCGCGTATGGAGAGCGCCGCGTCCTGTCGAGCCCGGGCGGCGGCGTCATCGAGCTGCACCTCCGCGCGTTCATCTGTGATCCCGACGGGACCAACCTCCGTCGTGCCGAGCAGAGCGTCGCGTGGCCCGCCTCCGACGACGACGCACGCATCGTCGGCGAGGCCCTCGGCGCGAAGCTGAGGACCGCCACCACGTAGCCCGAACCAGGGTCTTCATGGCACAAACAGCGTCGCCGGGCGCCTCGGGCGACGACCCTTGCCGGCGGGGCGCTGTCGACTATGCTGCCGGACTCGTCCGTCCGTCCATCCATGCGCCGTCCCTTCCACGCCTCGCTCTCGCGCTCGCGCTCGCCTCTGACGTCGCGCTCGCTCGTGCGCGTCGCCATCGCGCTGATCGCCGCGTTGGTCGCGCTCGTGATGATGCCGCGCACGGCCCATGCGAAGACGGGCGCGACCATCGGTGAGGCGCTGCACCTCGAGGTCCCGGGCTCGCCGGACGCGTTCTACTTCAAGCCCCGCGGCTCAGCGGGGCGACCGCGTCCCATCCTCATGTACCTGCACGGTCGTGGCGGGAACCCCGCCGAGGACTGTCGCAAGTGGGCGAAGGTCGGGAGCCAGTTCGGCTGGGTGGTCTGCCCGCAAGGTCCCGGCGACAATGGCACCGGCGGTCGCACGTGGTCCAACGGCGCGGGCGACGCGCAGAAGGTCATCGACGGCACCGTCGCCGCGCTCCGCGCCAAGTATCACGGCCGCGTTCAGCGTCATGGCAACGTGCTCATCGGCTTCAGCGAGGGCGCGTTCGTCGCGATGCAGGTCGGCCTCAAGGACCAGAGCACGTGGACGAAGTGGCTGATCCTCGGCGCCAGCGACCAGTACTGGCAGCAGGACGTCACCGAGGCGCTCGACGTCGACAAGCGCAAGGTGCGCCGTGTGTATCTCCTCACGGGAGAGAACGACGGCGTCGCGCAGAACACCGTGAAGGTCGGCGACACGCTCAAGAAGAACAAGGTGCCGGTCAAGGTGCGCCTCGTTCCGGGCCTGGGTCAC
>JAYTZB010001084.1:0-8823 GCA_043742085.1 Polyangiaceae bacterium | reverse complement strand
TCTCCGGGGCGCGACGACGGCTACGACATCGCCGACTACTCCGAGATCCATCAGGACATCGGGACGCTCGAGGACTTCGACGAGCTCATCGTGGAGGCGCATCGTCGCGACATCCGCGTCATCACCGAGCTGGTCCTCAACCACACCTCGGATCAGCACCCCTGGTTCCAGCGCGCACGTCGTGCCGCGGCCGGCTCGCCCGAGCGCGATTTCTACGTGTGGAGCGAGAACGCCGATAGCTACAAGGAAGCGCGCATCATCTTCCGCGACTTCGAGCCTTCGAACTGGTCGTGGGATCCGGTCGCGAAGGCCTATTTCTGGCATCGCTTCTTCGCGCACCAGCCCGATCTCAACTTCGAGAACCCAGCCGTGCACGAGGCGATGCTCGGCGTGGTCGACTTCTGGATGGCGCGCGGCGTGGACGGCCTGCGCCTCGACGCCGTGCCCTACCTCTACGAGGCCGAAGGCACGAACTGCGAGAACCTCCCGCAGACGCACGCGTACCTGAAGAAGCTGCGCAAGCACGTCGACGAGAAGTTCCCGGGGCGCATGCTCCTCGCGGAAGCCAACCAGTGGCCCGAGGACGCCGCCGCCTACTTCGGCAACGGCGACGAGTGCCACATGAACTTCCACTTCCCGATCATGCCGCGGCTCTTCATGTCGATTCACATGGAGGATCGCTTCCCCATCATCGACATCCTCCGGCAGACGCCCGAGCTCCATCCCTCGTGCCAGTGGGCGATGTTCCTGCGCAACCACGACGAGCTCACGCTCGAGATGGTGACCGACGACGAGCGCGATTACATGTATCGCGCATACGCGAGCGAGACGCAGGCGCGTATCAACCTGGGCATCCGCCGCCGCCTCGCGCCGCTGGTCGGCAACGACCGCCGCAAGATGGAGCTCTTGAATGGGCTACTCTTCTCGATGCCCGGTACGCCGGTGCTCTACTACGGCGACGAGATCGGGATGGGCGACAACGTCTACCTCGGCGACCGCAACGGCGTCCGCACGCCCATGCAGTGGAGCAGCGATCGCAACGCCGGCTTCTCGCGCGCCAATCCGCAGAAGATGATCTTGCCGATCATCATCGACCCCGAGTACCACTACGAAGCGCTCAATGTGGAGATGCAGCAGTCGAACCCGAACTCGCTGCTCTGGTGGACCAAGCGCCTCATCGCGCTCCGCAAGCGCTTCCAGGCGTTCGGGCGCGGGTCGGTGGAGTTCCTCCATCCGTCGAATCCCCGCGTCCTCGCGTTCATCCGGCGCTTCGACGACGAGCTGATCCTCGTGGTGGCGAACCTCTCGCGCCACGTGCAGTACGTCGAGCTCGACCTCGCGGCGATGAAGGGCATGATCCCCGTCGAGCTGATGGGACGGACGAAGTTCCCCCAGATCGGCGAGGTGCCGTACGTGCTCTCGCTGGGCGGCTACGACTTCTACTGGTTCAGCGTCGAGCCGTCGCGCGCGGCCTCGCAGGAGCAGCGCCTCAGCGACCTCGGGCCGGTGCCCATCACGTGCGCGAGCGCAGACGAGCTGCTCTTCGGCAACGAGCGGTCGCTGCTCGAGGAGGCACTCCCCGCTTATCTCGATGCGCGCGACTGGACGGCGGCAGCGGTAGCCGGCGCGCACATCGTCGAGGCGGTGCGCATCCCGCGCGAGTCAGACGCGGCTGCGCCGCCGCTGGTCCTCGTCATGGTGCGTGTAGAGTACACCGAGGGCGAGGCCGAGAGCTTCGTCCTGCCGCTCTTCGTGATCCCGGCCGGCTCGCCGCTTCCGCCGGGCACGTCGCAAGGGTCCGTCGTCGCGCAGCTCCTCAGCGAAGGCGGGGGCGAGGCATCGCGCTCGCTGCTCGTCGAGGCATCCGGCGAGGGCGCAGGTCGCGCGCTGATCGAGGCGGTGGCACGAGGCTCGACGTATCGTTGCCTCGCCGGGAAGGTCACCGCCACCGTCGTGCCCGGCGCTTCGGTCGAAGGCGTGAGCGACCGCGAGGCACGCATCGTATCGAGCGATCGACTCGGCGTGTCGATCGCGTTCGGCACGACGCACGTGTTGAAGCTCTATTACCGCATGGAGGAAGGCACGGCACCCGAGCTCGAGGTGGGCCGCTACCTCGAGGCGAAGGGCCTGACCGGGCTCACCCCGCGCGTCCTCGGCTCGGTCGAGTACCGCGTGGGGAGGAACGAGCCGATCACCCTGGCGGTGGTCGAGGAGTACGTCCTCAACGAGGGCACGGCCTGGCAGCATGCGCGTAGCGAGCTGGGACGCGCTTACGAGCGCGTGCTCGCGCAGCCGGCGGGCACCGTGCCGCCCGCGGTCCCGACCGAGTCGATCCTCGAGCTCGCGTACCTCGAGCCTCCGCCCGCGCATGCCGAGGTGATCGGCGCGTACCGGAACTTCGCGATGCTGCTCGGGAAGCGAACCGCCGACCTGCATCTCGCGCTCTCCGCATCCACCGATCCATCGTTCGAGCCCCACGCCTACTCCGCCATGGATCAGCGCTCGAAGTACCAGACGGCGCGCAACCTGATCGGCCGCGTGCTGGCGTCGATGCGCCGCTCGCTGGACGAGATCACGTCGGCGAGCACCCGGGCGGCCGCCGAGCAGGTCCTCGACGCCGAGGACGCCATCCTGGGGCGCTTCGAGCCGCTCCTCACGCAGCGCATCGACGCGACGCAGATCCGCTACCACGGCGATCTCCACCTCGGTCGCGCGCTCTTCACGGGCAAGGACTTCGTGATCCTCGACGTCGGCGGCGCGCGCGATCGGCGTCTCTCCGAACGGCGGCGGAAGGGCGGCGCGTTCCGGGACGTGGCGGGCATGCTTCGCTCCTTCCACTACGCGGCGGCGACGACGCTGCATTCGCTCCGCCCGGAGGATCAGGGCCGCGCCGAGGCGTGGGGCTGGGTCTGGCAGCGCTGGGCGTCCGCGGCCTTCGTGCGCGGGTACCTCGACACGGCCAAGGACGCGCCGTTCATCCCGAAGAACAAGGCGATGATCGCGGTGCTCCTCGACACCGCCACGCTCGAGAAGGCCTTCGCGGAGCTGCGGAACGAGATGAAGCGACGTCCCGAGATGGCATGGATCCCGCTCCAGGGGATCCTGCGCATGCTGAGCGCGCGGCCGTCGGTCGCGAAGTAGTCAGCTCGACGCGGTGAGCACTCAGAACTGCGCGCTGAGGTTGGCGCCCAGGATGAACGCGCGTGCGTTCGTGACGGGGACGCCGCCGAGCGTGTACTCGGTGTAGTCGAACTGCACGACGTCGGCGGCGGCGCCGAGCTTGAGGCCGGTCATGAGCCCGAGCAGGCGTCCTCTGGCGGGCTGGATCCCGTAGGTCAATCGAAGGCCGACCGCGATGCTGGAGAACGGCGAGAGCTCGCGGTCGCCGGTCCAGTACTGACCCTTGGGACCGAGCGGCGGATCGCCGCCGGTGTAGTCGTCGCTCCAGAACGAGGCGCCCGTCTGCTTGTAGTAGCGCCCGCGCGCCGCCACGCGGAAGCCCTCGAAGAGATAGCGCTCCACCTCGATGTCCCCGGTGCCGCTGGTGATGTCCCAGGTGTCCCGATAGACGCGCGCGCCGATGCGGATCGCCACCTTGATGGGGCGAATGTAGATGTTCGCCCGCGCCGAGACCGACTGGCGAGCGCGATGCTCGGGATGGTGCTCCTGCGCCTTGAGCCCCTGCGCGAGGATGACGCTGCGGTACGGGCTCGACTGGAAGCCCTCGATGATCTGCGCGGTGTAGGCGAGCTGCGTCGCAAACTCGGGCGTCCAGGCCTGCGTCCACGCCGCCTGGAGGCCGTCGATGGAGAGCTTGTGTCGCGTGCGCAAGGGATCGCTGTTGCCGAAGCAGCCGTTCGAGTCCTCGAGCGCGCGGAAGCGAGGCGCGCGATCGTTGACGGCCTGCGTGCGATCGCACACGAGGTCGAAGTTTCGCGCATACGACAGCTCGAACTGCGTGTCGTGGTCGTACGCCTCGGTCTTCGCGGCGACGAAGATGGAGTGGGACTTGTAGTCGTGCTCGGTGCCGTACGTGTACTGGGCGGTATAGGCGACGTCGCCCTTCCGCAGCGTGACTCCGCCGCGCGGCGACTGGCGGATGTCGTTGACGCTCGCGGTGGTGATGACGTCGGCGCCCGGGTTCACCGCCTGGTACGCGGCGCCGGCCTTCACGGCGACGCTCGCGCCCGAGACGATGTCCGCCTCGTAGCCGCCGCGGATGGTGATCCACGGCGCCGGCGTGACGGAGACGTCGACGCCCGGCGTGTAGACCGTCATGTTCGTTCGCGTCGGAGACTCGTGATAAAACGTGTGCGCCGTGTCGACGACCGCGACCTGCGCGCGCGCGGGCATGAGCTCGCCCATCGCGAGCATCGTCACGATGCCGGCCAGCAGTGCGGCTCCACCCACGCAGGCGCGGGCTGCCATCGAACGACCGCGTCTCAGTTGCAGCCGCAGCCTCCGCCCGACACGCCGCCGCCGCCGTAGGAGCCTTCGCGGTTGTCGATCGCGTGACGCAGCTGGGCTGCCGCCTGCGGATCGCCGTCGAACTGCATGATGGGATCGGCGAGGACCGCGCGCTGCTGCGGCTTCACCGTGACGCATGACACGAGCGGCGTCGCGAGGACGAGCAGCACGATGCGGGACATGGCGATGGTGGAGATCATGGAAAGCGCCCTTTTTCTCAGAAATACACGCCGAAACCGCCGGAATACGTCTGGGCGTTCTTCGCGCCCTCGGAGTCGAAGAGCGTCATGTTCGTGACCTCGAGCCGCACGAGGATACGCCCGCGCAGCGCCATCAAGATGCCGCCGCCGGCGCGCGCCATGTAGAGGTCTTGCTTCTTCAGCACGAACGAATCGGCGTTGGGACGGATCGCGAGCCCACCGCCGGCGATGCCGAGGAACGGGCATACCGGCCAGCTCGGCGCAAAGTTGATGGTGGCGCCGCCGCCGTAGAGGATCTGTGCGCCGTCCGCGGTGAGCGCGTCACCGATGAAGCCGTCGAGGGTGACCGTGCGATGCACCACGATCGACGGGCGCGCTTCGATGTAACCGAACGCCTTCGTCGAGCCGTCGGCGATCGGGATGCTGAGGATGCCGCCCACGATGGCGAGACCCGCATGCGCGCCCTCGAGCGGGGGCGTCGCGAAGATGCCTGGACGCGACGGGGCATCGGGCTCGCCGGGGCGCACCGCGAAGGTCTGCACCTCGTCGCCGAGCGCGTAGGCGATGCGACCGTCGGGCAGCACGATGCGGAGCCAGAAGCCGCCGCCGAGGCGACCGTCGATGGCCAGCGTCTCGCCGCGCTGCGCGGTGTACACGACGCGGTACGAGACGCCGGGGCCGGAGCGGATCTCCGCGGAGTCGACGACCACGCGCGCGAACGCCTCGGGCTCGTCGGCCGCCAGCGCGAGACGCGGCGCCAGCGTGATGGAGACCGCGGTCAGCGCGAGCGCCAGGATCAGGAGCGCGCGCTTCATTTCATCGCCCACTGACGGATCACGTCGACGACCGGATCGTCCTTCGGAAAGATGGTGCGCGGGTGCTTCTGGCCGGTGGGCTTGAGGTAAAGCGGCGCGGTCAGATAGTCGCGGCTCATCTCGAGCGAGACCGACTGAAGGTTGCCCTGCGCGCCGCTCCCGGCGCCGATCTGCGCGCGGTTCGTGGGGCGACCGTCCGCGCAATCGACCGGCGGATGTGGCGAGAGCGGCATGCCGCTAACCGCCGACGAGTTGAAGTGACAACCGTTGCCGGGATCGCCCGATGCGGGGTCGCCGGGGCCGCACTTCTTCGCGGTGAGCAGCTCCGGCTCGATGCGGCAGAAGAAGAAATCGGCATCGAACTGCTCGTCGGGCACCACGAAGTTCGGTCCGGGATCGACGGTCGTGCACGACGGCAACCCAGCGGTGAGCGCGACGCCCGCGGCGAGCATGACGCCAGAGGCGACGGAGGCGACGAGCCGCACGTCAAAGAGCACGCGGCGACGATAAACCGTCGCGGTCGCAATGGTCGAGATCCGTTGCCACTTCACGCGAAGCAAAGGCGGGCATGGCGCCGCTTCGTGTCCGCTGGCCCACGTCCCGCGCGGGCCCCCGGACGCGCGGTCCGCCGTCCGAGGACGCGCTGAGACGCGGAAACTCCGGTATTCGCTTTCATTCGCGATGTCGGTGACATGGGCCGCCACATGGAACGTGACGTGCGAGGGTGTCTCTCCGAATTGCGTTGATCAAGTCGGCGCCATCCCGATAGAAACTTCACCCGGCCCGAGTGGTGTCGTAGCTTATCTTACATGTAGGACAGATCCGAACGTCGGACCTGACCGAAAACGTCACCAGCCTGCACGCGCAACGCGAACGCCGAACCGGAGATACGCACGAATGAAGTTTACCGCCTGGTACCTCGCCGCCCTCGCCCCCATCGCCGTCGCTGGATGCTCCGGCGCGCTCATGGGCCACGTGGCTGTGCTCGCGGTCGCCATCGGGATCTTCGTCGGTACGCTCTCGTTGGGCCGTGACACCGCGCCTGCCGCGTCGGGCGGAGCTCAAGCGGTGGTGACGCAGCTCCACACGCCGCTCGCAACGGCGGTTCCGCAGCTCGACGTCGCTGGCCCGAACAAGGCGGCGTGATAGAGAAGACAGCGTGATGCTCCCCCGACGGCCGCTGCGCGCAACCATGATGCTCGCGCTGGCCGCCGCTGCCGTGAGCGTGAGCGCGTGCTCGAGCCCTGGGTTCTCCTCCCACGGGGCTCCGCCGCAGGAGTCGCGCAGCACGTCGTCCGGGGCCAACACGGGCTTCACGACCCGAGGCAGTCAGGCGCCGCCGCCGCCCGCGCACACGAGCAAGCCCGCGTCTTCGTCGCGCGGCTCGTCGGGCTCGTCGGGCTCGTCGGGCTCCGGCGGCGGGCCGTCGCCGTCCACGTCGGCTTCCTTCGGCCCGGCGCCGTCGCCCAATCCGCTGCCGCCGCCGCCGCCGCCCATGCCGTAGTCGGCGTGCGCCGGATGGCGTATGGTCGCGGCTCATGGCGCCCCGCGAACGCCTCAAGACGCTCGACGAGTTCTCGCTCGCCGACCTCGAAGCGGTGCGGCTGCTCCTCCGCGGCGACTCCGTCATCGACTGGCATCGCCTGAACTTCAAGGATGCGGCCGAGATCTCCGACTTCATCTTCGCGCAGGAGTTCCATCCCGACGAGCCGGCCGATCGCGCGCGGATGAACGCCATCAAGTCGGAGGCGATCAGCTACCTGCGCCGGCACTTCGAGTACCCGATCCCGAAGCCCGTCGAGCAGGCCTCGATGGAAGATCTCTTCGAGCTCGCGACGCGCAACGGCCATCGCCAGACGTGCGCGTGCACCATCTTGAAGTGCATGCACATCATCCATCACCTGGATGGGCGCGAGCTGCTCTTCATGCTTCCCATGTCGGACCAGGAGATCTTCCACCTCGTCGAGGAGAAGGTCTATCGCGTGATCGGCAGCATGCTCGCGGAGGGCTTCCCCATCACCGAGTTCGTCGGCGGGCGGAAGAACAAGGATTCGCTCTACACGAAGCTCCTGTCGAAGCGCGAGGCGGTCTCGGCGCAGATCTTCGACAAGCTGCGCTTCCGCATCGTCACGCGCGAGCGGGACGACATCTTCCCGATCGTGCAGTTTCTCCAGAAGAAGCTGTTCCCGTTCAACTACGTGATCCCGAGCCAGAGCATCAATTCGATCTTCCAGTTCAAGCGCTACTGCCAGCAGCGCGACCACCTGAAGTCGTATCTCGCGGACATGCAGGCGGGCGCGGACGAGGACTACACGCCGAGCGACAACGTTTTTTCGGCCGACAACTATCGCGTCATCCACTTCGTGGTCGACATGCCGGTGCGCCTCCCGCGGAAGCTGCTCGAGCGCGCGCCGTCGAGCGCGTGGGCGCTCGGCCCGGTCGTGTTCGTGGTGTGCGAGTTCCAGGTCATCGACCGTGAGACCGAGCAGGCGAACGAGCAGGGCGAGGCATCGCATGCAAAGTACAAGGATCGCCAGAAGAAGGCGGTCATCCGCCGCCTCCAGCTGGGCATGCGCGAGATGAAGACCGCGGTGACGTCCCCGAGGCCGCTGCGCGAAGAGCCGCCGCCGCCGAGCGTCAAGAAGCCGCCGCCCGACCCGCCCAGCACGCGCAAGCCGCCGGAGGGCGAGCGCAAGCGCCCTGGCGGACCGCGCTCCTCACGCGGCTAGCGCGTCGCGCGTCAGTCGGCGCGGATGAAGCGGATCATCACCGGCAGGAAGAAGACGAACGTCGCGAGCGCCAGCACCGCGCAGTTGATCGCCACGCCCAGGCGGAACGTCTTCGTGTCGTACGCGCGCAGCGCTGCCTCGTAGAGCGGGACGTCTGGCGACCGGCGACGGCGCAGCGACTCGAGGTCGGTGCGCAGCTCGAGCTGCCTGAGGATCACCCGCACCGCGTACATCGGGGCTTGCGTGATCTTGGTCGGGGGAGCGGGATACTTCGCGATCACCGCGGCGGCCGTCGGCTTCGGGGGCGCCATCGGCGGCATCGCTGCCGTCGGTGCCGAGTGCGGACCCGACGGATCATCGAGACCGCTCGTGCTCGAAGGAGCCGGCGGCGCGAAGCCATGATGGCCTTCCCCACCCGAGAGCGGGGATGCCTGCCCGCCGGAAACACCGCGCGAGGACGAAGGCGGCGCCGACGGGATAGCGCCCGCGGCAGGGTGCTGGCCGCTCTGCCCGGCAGCAGGATGGGTTCCGCTCGTCCGGACCGCCGGCAGGCTACCGCTCGATCGCGGAGGCGGCGGCGCGGCTGCCGGATGCGGGCCGCTGCGTCCACGC
>JAYTZB010001083.1:0-5265 GCA_043742085.1 Polyangiaceae bacterium | reverse complement strand
CAACGGCCCTGCCTCCAGCGCGCTCAATCCAAAACCGCGGAACTACACCGACCGCGCATGGCAAGCGACCGTCACGGACGACCAGCTCCGCAAGACGATTCAGCTCGGCGGAGCCGCCGTCGGCAAGAGCCCGCTGATGCCTGCGAGCCCGGATCTCGATGAGAAGCCCGACGTCGTCGAAGGGCTCGTGAAGATCGTGCGGAGGTTCGGCTCGTGACGGACATGCCCGCGCACTCGATGACTCAACCCCGGAGATATCTCGCAATGCGATTCGTTCCACGGCGAGCGCTCGGCGTGCTCATGTCGATACTGATCGGCCTTCTCACGTACTTCGCGAACACGCGAGAAGCGAAGGCCGTCCCGTCCTTCGCTCGCAAGTACCAGACGAGCTGCCTCACCTGCCACACCGTCTATCCGGTGCTCAACCCGTTCGGTGAAGCCTTCCGCCGAAACGGATACCGCTTCCCGAGCCAGGGAGGCAGCGTCGACAGCGACTCCGTCAAGTCGCCGATGATCGCCCTCGGCCAAGAGGAGTACAAGAAGACGTTCCCGCAATCCGTTTGGCCGGCCGCGATCCCGGAGAGCATTCCGCTCTCGGTGATGATCAACGGAGAGTCGACGGTGAACTTTCCGGACTCCGACGCGCACAAGGACGCGGGGAACACGTTCGGATGGAACGGAGTCGTTGCGGAGTTCCACCTCTTCGCGGCCGGCTCGTTCAGCGACACGCTCACGTACTTCTCCCAGGTCACGATCCCGACCGAGGGTGCGGTCGACATCGAGACGGCATACCTCCTCTGGAACGACGTGGTCGGGCCGGCGCACGCGGTGAACCTCTGGCTCGGTCGGCTCTTCAGTCCCTCGATCTCGAGCTTCGGGCTGCACTCCGACTACCTCACGGACAACTACATGCCGCCGACGTCGATCGTCGGGCTCTACAACCCCTCGGGGACGACGACCATCGGCGCCGGGCACTCGGACGGGATCGAGCTGAACGGCATCCTCATGCATCGCTTCGACTGGTCGCTGGGATGGATCGCGTCGACGACCGCCCCCGGCCTGCACCAGCCGAACGCTGAGGACGTCTACGCTCACATCGGCATCAAGTCCGGCGGCGTCGCGCTCGACGGTGAAGGCAAGTACGGCCCGAACGTCCCCGACCCCGCGAAGCCGTGGGCCGAGCGCTCCATCACCGTCGACGCGTTCGCGTACCACGGCATCAACCTCCTCGACAACGGCACGGGAACGGTCGCGGGCGGGACGGCGGTGCCGGTGCAGCAGGCCGATCGCTTCGAAGCGCTGGGCGGCTCGTTTCGCGCGCTCTTCGACGACTTCGACATGCACGCGGGCGTTCAGCTCGAGCGACACCATCGCCCCTACCCGGGCACGTCCGCGACTCCGGGAGCCGACGGCGCAGCGGCGTTTCCGGGTGTGCCGAGCTACACGAATTCCACGGCGGTCATGCAGTACGCCGAGCTCGACTACGTGATCTATCCGTGGCTCGTTCCGGGAGTTCGCTACGAGTACACGCGCACCACGTTCGAGGCATCGAGCCCGGCCAGCTTGCTCCGCATCATTCCTGGCGTGGCGGCGCTCGTGCGGCCGGACATTCGCGTGATCCTCACCGGTGACATCGAGCGTGCGTACGGGTTGCCGTTCACGCAGTCGTGGGCGCCGGCGGGCGGCCGCATCGTTCCTGCCGGCCCCGGTGTGCTCAGCAAGTTCGAGGCGGAGACGGTCACCCTTAGCGCCGCGGTGGCGTTCTGATGAGGCGCGCGAATCCCATGAGAAAGCTCCAAATGACCCCGACCGTCGCCCTCCTCGCCGGTGCGCTCATGGCGTGCGAAGGCGAGCCGCCGAAGACAGCCGCCACCGCCGTCGTGGGTGGCGGTGCGACTCCGACCGCGGAAGCACCTGCCATGCCCGAGGAGTCGGCGGAGCCGTCGCCGGCGAAGCTGAACGCCACGGTAGCGCCAGCCAACGCATGCGGATGCTGTCCGTGCGCGATGGGCGCAACGGGCGACGGCGGCGTCGCGGAAGGAGGCGCCGAGTTGGGAGGCGGCGCGACGGTCGTCACGCCGCCTGCGACGTCGTTCTCCGTCTCCGGCAACCTGACGATGGCGGGCAAGGCCCTCCCCTTCGCCGTGGTCTACCTCGAGGACGCGCCGCTCGATCCGAACGCGAAGATGACGGCGCGCATCGACAACCGGCAGATGGCCTTCGTTCCGTTCGTCACCGTCATCCCGGCGGGCGGAAAGGTGACGTTCCAGAACAGCGACCCGTTCCCTCACAACGTGTTTTCGCCTGACGCAGACAAGTTCAACATGGGAACGATCAGCCACAACCAGGTGCTGGTGCACTCGTTCCCGAAGGCGGGCGAGTATTCGCTGCTCTGCAACCTGCATCCTGGGATGCTCGGCTACATCGTCGTGGCTCCGTCGAGCTACTTCGCGAAGACCGACGCAAAGGGCCACTACGCCATCAAGGTGGTCCCACCCGGCACCTACAAGGTCACGGCGTGGTCGCCGCGGCTCCCGACCGAAACCAAATCCGTCGACGTCAAAGGCGGAGACGCGACGCTCGACTTCGAGCTCCACCGTTGAGGACATCCGAAATGCGCACAGTCATCACCATCACGGCATTGGCCAGTATGTCGCTTGCAGCGGCGGGCTGCGGCAAGAGCAACGACAACTCGAGCGGCACGCCTGCGCCGAGCGTGACGGCAACGACCGTCACGCCTGCGAGCACGCCTCCGGCTCCGAGCGCGGCACCGAGCGCGTCGGCCGCTGCGCCGGCGGCGAAGGTCGACCTCGAGATCGCGAGCGTCGGCGATACGATGTACTTCGACAAGAAGACGCTGACCGTCCCGACGGGCGCAGAGGTCCATCTCACGCTGAAGAACAACGGCAAGCTCGCCGTCATGCAGCACAACTGGGTGCTCGTGAAGAAGGGCGCCGAAGCCAAGGTGGCGCTCGCCGGAATGGAAAAGGCGCCCGACGCGGGCTTCGTCGTACCATCGAGCGACGTGCTGGCGTACACGCCGCTGGCGCCGCCGCAGAAGACCGTCGAGGTGACGTTCACTGCGCCCGCGCCCGGGGATTACCCGTACATCTGCACGTTCCCCGGACACTACGTCGTGATGAAGGGCGTGCTCACGGTGACTCCGTGAACCGGTGGGCGCTCCTCGCCACCATCGGCGCCGCTGCCGCGGCAGCCATCACCGCGTTCACGACGGTCGCCGTTGTCGGCGCGTGCAACACCGGAAATGCGACGTGCCCCGACAAGGCAGCCGTCGTCCCGAGCGCTGCCTGCAGTGACGAGCAATTGCAGTGCGCATTCGATCTCACGACGCCGTCCGTTGCGTGCGACGGAACCAACACCGTCATCGAAACGAGCTGCACGTGCACGGGCGGCCACTGGAGTTGCCCGGATCCCGTCGAGTGCGACGGCGGAGCCGACGCCGCAGACGAGGCGAGCACCGACGAGGCTGGCAGCGACGACGCCGGAGACGCGGCGATCAGCGATGACGCCGCGGCTGACGCGGCGGACGAGGCAGACGCGCACGACTGAACGCCGGTCGCGGTCGCGTGGTGGTTTGTCGCCCAGCAGCATGGACGCGTGACGGTCGGCGTCAGTCGCCCTCGCGCTCAACAGCTGGGCAACGAGGCTGATGAAAGTTTCCGCATGCCTTGCGCGGCCAACGCAAGATCGGCGCGCGGTCGCGGAGGCCGGTGGACATGGACGTGCCACGTCGGCAGTCGCGTCGGCAGTCGCGTTGACAGCGCGTTGACAGCGCGTTGGCAGAGTAGTTGCTGAGGGGCTGTCGAGGTGGGGGATGGCCAGTGGTAAGGCGCGTGTGTTGGTGGTCGACGATGAGGTGACGGCGCGCGAAGGGCTCGAGCGGCTCCTTCGGATCGAGGGCTTCGACGTCGATGCTGCCGCCGACGCTCGGCAGGCGCTCGAGCTCGCGGCGCAAACGGCGCCAGACATCGTCGTGACGGATCTGAGGATGCCGGGGATGGGCGGCGTCGAGTTACTGTTGGCCCTGCGCGCCCGCGGGTGCGATTTGCCGGTCATCGTGGCGACGGCCTGCGACGAGGTCGCGCCGGCGGTGGCTGCCATTCGCGCGGGTGCAACGGACTACCTGACGAAGCCGATCGACGCAGACGCCTTGTTCCTTGCCATCGATCGGGCGCTCGCGACGCGGGACCTCCGCCGCGACGCGGCCGCGCTCCGTGCACGAAATCAAGAGCTCGCGGCCGAGGCGGAGCGAAACCTTCGCGCGCGCGAGGAGCTTCTCTCGATCGTGGCTCACGATGTCCGCGGGCCGCTCGGCGTGATCACGTTTGCTATCGAGTCCTTGACGACGCCCGATAGTCACCTCGACCCGGACGTTGCGGGCAAGCTCCGAGTCATCCAACGCGCCGCGAAGCGCATGGCGTGTCTCGTCAAAGACTTGCTCGATTTCGCGCGCATCCAGGCAGGCGATCTCGTCCTGGAGCTCGGCTCGCATGAGGCGTCCGACCTCATTCGGGAGGTCGGCGCCATGCTCGACCCAGTGGCGAACGAGCGAGGAATTCGCATTGCCGTGTCCCTTCAAGATTTCACGCTGCGTTGCGCATCAGAGCGGATTGTCCAGGTGCTCGCGAACCTCGTTTCGAATGCGCTCCGTGTATCGCCCCCGGATCGCCCTCTTCGATTGCGCGCCGAGTCTCGCGGCGAGCATGCATGGTTTGCGGTCGAGGACGACGGACCCGGGATCCCACCCGATCAACTCGCGCTCGTCTTCCAACGCGGCTGGCGTGAGGACAAGACCCGCCGAGACGGCGCAGGGCTCGGTCTCTCCATCGCCAAAGGGATCGTGGAGGCGCACGGCGGTACGCTCGGCGTCGAGAGCCGCGTCGGCGCGGGGACCACGTTCCACTTCACGCTGCCGCTCCGCGGTCCGGAACGGGCGCCGTGGCATCTGACGTCGTCGGCTCCGCTGCACGGCGACCTTTCAGGTACACCGCTTGCGCCTGCGGACGCGACTTCGCAAGGCGGCAACGATGCAGGAGGCCTCGAACCGCGCCGATGAGTTGCTCGGCAACATTCTGGGGGACGCCGCGAGTGTAGGCGAACATCAAGGCAGTTCAGGCACAACGCGAGAGCCGACGCCAAGAATCCTCGCGGAAGGCGGCTTCGGCCGTGAGCGCCTTCGTCTCAGCCGAGCGAGCGCAGCGCGGCGTCCTCGTCCGCCATATCCATACGGATGGCGTTGACGAA
>JAYTZB010001082.1:0-4453 GCA_043742085.1 Polyangiaceae bacterium | reverse complement strand
CGATTCCTCCGGCGCCGGCACCAGGCGAGGTTCCCGTGGAGCCTCCGCCGCCGCGCATCGAGTGCCAGCTCGCGGGGCTCGCGACGAGGCTCACGTACTATCCGGACACCCGTCCGTGTCCCACGCTGCGCGTTCGCGTCGATCAGGGGCATGACCTCGCCGTCGTCGATGGGACCGAGCTCTACTCCCTGGCGTACACGAGCGCGTTTCGTCCCAGCAGTGGCGAGCAGCTCGCGATCACGCCGGTCACCGTGGCCGATCACATCGGTCCGCCGATCGGCTGGACCATCGGCGCGGCGCTCGGCGCTCTCGTCGGCGCTGCGTTCCTCCTCGCTGCCCGTCGTGTGCGTCGTCGCACCTCCGCGTGGGCCGGCGTCGAGGGCGCGCACGTCGGCGACGGCGCGGTCGTGCTCGCGAACGGCGATCGCATCCGCGTCGATGCCGCCGCCCGGCTCCCCGTCGGTGCGGTCGTGCTCGGGGAGGCCCAGCAGCAGCTCCCGACGTATCGACTCATGGGCGTGCGGACGTTCGCTTCTGCACGACCAGGAACGCTGGCCGCGTTCCGGAGCGCGCGCACGGATCTCGCCGCGAGCCTCGATGCCATCGCCGTCGCGGCAGCTGTGCTCGGAGCCACGCCGCTCGTCGTCGCGCGTGTCGTCGGCGTTTTCTGAGCGTCCCGTCACCCGCGATGACCGTACGATCGCAGCGATCCCTGAGCGCACTCCGGTTTGCGTTCGCTCGATCGACGAGCCACGCGCGCTAGACTGCGCGTTCGCTCGTTCGTGAGCTCGATGATGGAAGAACTCGGCGCAGGCTCCTTCGTGACCCCGACCGTGCGGCTCGTGAGCCAGCTCGCACAGGGCGGCATGGGCACGGTCTGGATCGCCGAGCATCTCGTCCTCGAGACGAAGGTGGTCGTCAAGCTCATGACGAAGGAGCTCGCCGCCAACGTCGACGGCGCGGCTCGCTTCGCACGCGAGGCGGCGATTGCCGCGGCCGTGAAGAGCCCACACGTCGTGCAGGTGTTCGACTCGGGCGTCACCGAGGACGGCGTCGCATACATCGTGATGGAGCTGCTCGAGGGCCACGACCTCGGAGCCCACCTCACCGCGAACGGTCGCATGGCGCCCGCCGAGGTCGCGATCATCATCACGCAGCTCGCGAAGGCGCTCGCGCGATCGCATCGCGTGCACGTGGTCCATCGCGACCTGAAGCCGGAGAACGTCTTCCTTTGCGACGTGGAAGGAGGGGAGGCGTTCGTGAAGCTCCTCGACTTCGGCACCGCGAAGGACGAGGGACGAGCGCCGTTCACGACCACGGCCGGCCAGCTCCTCGGAACGCCCTACTACATGAGCCCGGAGCAGATCCTCGGCGAGGAGGTCGATATGCGCGCCGACATCTGGTCGCTCGGCGTGCTCGCGTTCGAAGCGCTGACCGGCGTGCGACCCTTCGACGGGGTGACCGTCGGTGCGATCACGCTGGCCATCCACACGACGAAGCCCCGCCCGACCGACGTGGTGCCCGAGCTGCCGCCGACGCTCGACGAGTGGTTTGCGCGCGCTTGCGCTCGCGATCCGGCGGAGCGCTTCCAGACCGTGCGCGCCGCAGGCGACGCGTTCGCGCGCGCGGCGATCGGAGAAGCGCCGGCCGAGGACTCGTCGCAGGACCTCATCGTGGAGTCTGCGCCCGGCGTTCCGCCTTCGTCGCCCGCCCTCCCGAGCCCCAAACGGCTGGTCACGGGACCTCATCGCCCCGCGATGAGCACGCCGTCGGAGCGCGTCGCGACGTCGCTCTCGTCGACGCTGTCTTCCCCGCGCTACGAGCGGCGGCGATTGCAGTGGATCGCCGGGGGCGTCGTCACGGCGGCGGTCGTCGGCATGGTGGCGCTGTTCACGTACGACAGCCCGAGCGCGACGAGCGCGACGAGCGCGACGAGCGCGACGTCCTCGGCGAGCGCGGTTGCAACGGCGGCGCCGCCGCCCGCGACGACGCTCCCTGCTCCGGCGACGACGACGGTGGCTCCGGCGCCATCGGCGGTCGCGGTTGCGCACTCCACCGCGACGACCACGACGGCGATGCCGGCCACGGCCACGTCGACGGCCGGCGCCGCCACGACCAAGATCCCCACGACACTCCCGGTCCCGCGTCCATCCGCATCCGCCGCGCCATCCGCATCCGCATCCGCGTCCTCCGCTCCGTCCGCGCCCGCGCCCGCGCCCGCCGCGTCTGCGTCCGCGCCCGCGCTCCCGCCCGCTTCCGCGACGACCCCGCCCGCCGACCCCGTCCCCACGGCGCCGATCGATCTCCACGAACTCCTCCCGCCGGCGTCGCCGCCGCCCTAAGCTCGCGAACGTGCAGACCGGTCTCGATCGTCTCGTCCGTCACACCGAGCTCCTCCAGCGCCTCCGCACCGCGCGGATCGGCCTGGTCGCTCATCCAGCGTCGGTGACCCAGGGCCTCGTCCACATCGTCGACGCGCTCGCTGAGCTCGGCGTCGTGCCGGAGGTGCTCTTCGGACCCGAGCACGGGTGGGCGGGCCACGCGCAGGACATGATCGGCGTGGGCGACGGCGCGGTCGGCGCGCGCGATCGCCAGCGAGGCCCGCGCATCAGGAGCCTCTACGGCGAGACGTTCGCCGATCTCTCCCCGAAGCAGAGCGACCTCGACGGCCTCGACATCGTCGTCATCGACATGCAGGACGTCGGCGCGCGCTACTACACCTTCGCGTGGACGGCGGTCCTCGTCGCACGCGCGTGCCGTGAAAAAGGCATTCGCGTTCTCATCCTCGACCGGCCCAACCCGATCGGGGGATCGGTCGTCGAAGGAAAGTTGCAACATGCACGCTTTCTCTCGTTCGTGGGCCTCGAGCTCGTGCCCACGCGTCATGCGCTGACGCTCGGAGAGATCGTGGCGTGGCGCGCGCAGCGCGAAGGCTACCGCGAGCTCGTCGAGGTGCTCGAGGTCGAGGGCCTCGAGCGCGACGCACATGCCCCTTCGTGGGACCGCGCCTTCGTCATGCCGTCACCCAACATGCCGACCTACGACACGGCCCTCGTCTACCCCGGCGGCTGCCTGCTCGAAGGGACGAACCTCTCCGACGGTCGCGGGACGACGCGTCCGTTCGAGATCACGGGCGCGCCCTGGGTCGATGGAAAGCGGCTCGCCGAAGGCCTCGTAGCCACGAAGCTCCCTGGCTTCTTCGCACGTCCGCTCGGGTTCGAACCGACGTTTCACAAGCACGGAAAGCAGAGCTGCGGCGGCGTCCAGATCCACGTCACCGATGCGAGCACCTTCCGCCCGGTCGCCACGTACGTCGCGCTGATCGCGCTCGCGCACCATGCGAGCCCGGAGGACTTCCGCTTTCGCACGGAGCGCTACGAGTTCGTCGACGACATTCCCGCCTTCGATCTCCTCATCGGCTCGGCGGAGGCGCGTGAGCGAATCCTCGCCGGGGACGATCCGCGCGCCATCGCCGATGCCGTGTCGCTGGTCGGTGACGAGGAGCGCGCGGTCGTTGCCGAGGCGCGCGCTGCGCTCAGGTCGTGAGCCTCACCGCCGCTTCGTAGATCTCCGGCTCCTGGAGCAGCACCAGGTTCGCCGCGTCGGCGAGGGGGATGAACGAGTCCGCCGACGTCACGCGCGCGAACGGCTTGTCACGGAGCGCAGGCGAATCGGCGAGGCACGCGGCGATGGCCTCCGAGACGTTGCCGGAGCGCCGGCACTCGTCGACCACGAGCACCGCGCGCGCCTCCTCGGCGTGGCGCCGGATGGCGACCTCCGGGAGCGGGGAAATCCAGCGTAGATCGACGACGCGGGTCGCCACGCCGTGCTCGGCGAGCAGCCTCTTCGCGACGCGGAGCGCCATCGGCACGCCGTTGCCGTACGTGAGCACCACGAGCTCGGTCACGCCCTCGCGCTCGCCCTCGACCTGCGCGCCATCCTCGTAGACGCCGACCTCGCCGACGGCGATGGCCTCGCCCTGCGCTGGAAACGGGAACGACCACTTGCCGTCGCCGGGGAAGAGATCGCGTGCGTGGTAGAGCGCGATCGGCTCGACGAATACCGACACGCGACCATCGACACGTGCGGCGGCGACGAGCGTGCGCAGCATCTTCGTCGCGTCGTCGGACCGTGACGGCACCGCCACGATGACGCCGGGCAGATCGCGGAGGACCGTGAGGCTGTCGTCGTTGTGGAAGTGCCCGCCGAAGCCCTTCTGGTAACCGAGGCCCGCGACGCGGATCACCATCGGGTTCTTGAGCTGCGCGCGCGAGAAGAAGGAGAGCGTCGAGGCCTCGCCGCGAAGCTGGTCTTCGGCGTTGTGCAGGTAGGCGAGGAACTGGATCTCGGGAACGGGGAGGAGACCCACCTGACCCGCTCCGATGGCGAGGCCGAGAATGGTCTGCTCGTCGAGGAGCGTGTTGAAGACGCGTCCGGCGCCGAACGCCTTCCA
>JAYTZB010001081.1:0-1626 GCA_043742085.1 Polyangiaceae bacterium | reverse complement strand
GACCTTTGGAGAACGGAGACACCGCCGCTCACCAGTGGACTCGCGCTGTATCCTACGTACCGATGCTCGCTCCGCGCTCGCACGCTACCTACTTGCTCGCATTGCTCGCCGCCTGCGCGCCCGCGACGCCCGCGACTCTGCCACCCGCAAAGGGCGCCATCATCGTGCCCGTCGAACCGCAGCTTCGATACGCGTTACCGACGTGTCCACTTCGCTACGAGATGAACACGGTCGAGACGAGCCACATGGAAGGCATGCCGGTTGCGATGGAGGAGAAGATGGGGACTACGTTCGTCACGTTCGCCACCATCGATGCGCGACCGCGCGGCCAGCAGCTCGAGCTCGTGGCTGGCGTCTCCGCACAGCCGCTCCCTGGAAAGCATCGGGCATCTTTGCCGCCCGAGACCGGCTACGCGCCCGTGCATCTCGAGACCGATGGGACGCGCTGGATCGAGCGCGATGGCCCGACCGAGATCTTCGATGCGCTGGGCACCCAGGGCGGACTCCAGTGGTTCTTCCCCGAGCTCCCGGCGTCGGGCGCGGTCGGCGCGTCGACGGACTGGGAAGTCCAGCGTGCCGTCGCGACCGACGTCTGGAAGATCGAGGGGGCGCGAGGATCCCGGCCGGCGCTGAAGGAGCAGCTTGCGCGCGCCCAAGCCGCCGCTGCGGCCGCTGGGCGGGCGGCGCCCGCGGAGCCCGCGAAGCCGATCCCGTCGCCGCGCTTGAAGGTGGTCGTCGAACGATGGAGGGAGGAGAAGGGCGTGAAGGTCGTCGACCTCGCGGTCAGCGGTACCGATCAGGTGAGCGACGCAACGGCGAGCTCCATCACCGGTCTGACGGTCACGGCCACGTTCACGTACCGGGGGACCTACCGCGTCACCGCGACCGGTCGCCTCCTTCGCGCGAGCATCGAGAAGGATGGAGTCATCGACATGCGCGGGCCCGACGCGGAATCGAGCCAGCACCACACGCAGCACACGACGCGAACCATGAATCTCGTCGCAGCCTGCGATGGCCCCACGGAGGCGACGCTCCTGACCCCGCTGACGCTCGAGGAGCGGGCCATCAAGGCCTGGAACGAGATCTGGATCGCATTCATGAGCGGGGAACGGGACAAGGTCCTCGCAGCGTTCGACCCCGCGCTCAGGACGAAGCACGGCGACGCACGGATATGGGAGGCGCTCTCTTCGTACAAGACGCTGCGGGGAGACAGAGCGCTCGCACCAGCGGTGATGGTGCGCGACGAAGACGTCTCGAATGTCGGTGGAGCGGTGCGCCTCGTGGCCCACGGCATCACCCCCGATGGGCAAAACAAGCTCCAGATGCCGCTCGACGTGGTGATCACTCTGCGCGATGGGGGC
The DNA here is from genome assembly GCA_043742085.1 of Polyangiaceae bacterium. Taxonomy (GTDB): domain Bacteria; phylum Myxococcota_A; class Polyangia; order Polyangiales; family Polyangiaceae; genus Labilithrix. The sequence goes on along the minus strand of JAYTZB010001081.1, from coordinate 265 downwards.
GACCGGTGGATCGCCGAGTCGCTACGCGCGGATCTCGCGCTCGACGAGCAGCGGAACCTGCTCGAGATCTCGCGAGACCGTGTCATCGTTCGCAAAGGATGGCCGCCGAAGTGACGGCGATGCATCTCCACGTGACCTTGCTCGCCAAGCTCAGCTAGCTCGCCCGGAGGCGCGCGATCTTCAAGAGCAGGTAGTTGCGCTCCGGGATGCTCGCGGTCTTCTCCGCCGCTGCTGCGTAGAAGGGGAGAGCGGCCGCCACCTTGCC
>JAYTZB010001080.1:0-2893 GCA_043742085.1 Polyangiaceae bacterium | reverse complement strand
CCTCCACTCGGACGCCGTTCAGGGCGTCGGCAAGGTGCCGTTCGACGTCCAGACGATGAACGTCGACCTCGCGAGCATCACCGCGCACAAGATGTACGGCCCCAAGGGGGTCGGCGCGCTCTACGTCCGCCGCAGCAAGCCGCGCGTCCGCATCGTCGCCCAGATGGACGGCGGCGGTCACGAGCGTGGCATGCGCTCGGGCACGCTCAACGTCCCGAGCATCGTCGGCTTCGGCAAGGCCGCCGAGATCATGCACCTCGAGGGCAAGGCCGAGGGCGTCAAGCTCCTCGCCCTCCGCGAGCGCCTCCGCATGAAGCTCCAGTCGAAGCTGGAAGAGACGTTCGTCAACGGCTCGATGGAGCACCGGCTCCCCGGCAACCTCAACATCTCGTTCGCCTTCGTCGAGGGTGAGGCGATGATGATGGCCATCAAGGACGTCGCCGTGAGCTCCGGCTCCGCGTGCACGTCGGCGAGCCTCGAGCCGAGCTACGTCCTCCGCGCCCTCGGCGTCGGCGACGAGCTCGCGCACTCGAGCATCCGTTTCGGCCTCGGCCGTTTCAACACCGAGGAGGAGGTCGACTACGTCGCCGAGCTCGTCATCGGCAAGGTCAACCACCTGCGAGACATGTCGCCGCTCTACGAGATGCACAAAGAAGGCATCGACCTGAAGAGCGTCGCCTGGGTCGCTCACTAGTCTCGTTCGGGGAGAGCGCGGCCGCTCTCCCCGAGCCCCTCAGCCGTACAAGCGACAAGATTTAGGAACGAGGACACCATGGCATACAGCGAGAAAGTCATCGAGCACGCGGAGAACCCCCGCAACGTGGGCACGCTCGACAAGAATGACCCGAACGTCGGCACCGGCCTCGTCGGCGCTCCCGCGTGCGGCGACGTCATGCGTCTCCAGATCAGGGTCAGCGACGACGGCGTCATCCAGGACGCGAAGTTCAAGACGTTCGGCTGCGGCTCGGCCATCGCGTCGTCCTCGCTCGCCACCGAGTGGATCAAGGGCAAGAGCGTCGAAGAGGCCGAGGCCATCAAGAACGTCGACATCGTCAACGAGCTCAATCTTCCGCCGGTGAAGATCCACTGCTCGGTCCTCGCCGAGGACGCGATCAAGAGCGCCATCGCCGACTACCGCGCGAAGCAGGCCGCGAAGCGCGGAGCCGCAGAATAATCAACGACATGGAATCGGTCATGAGCACGACTACGACAGCCACTCCGAGCAGCCCCACTCCCTCGACGTCGCCGTCGCCTTCCAAGGCCGAGTCGCGCCTGAACATCGAGATCACGCAGGCCGCGGTCGACGCGATCGGCCAGCAGATCACGAAGCGTGGTCGTCCGGAGACGGCGCTGCGCGTGGGCATCCGCGGCGGGGGATGCTCGGGCTTCTCGTACGTGATCGAGTTCCACGACGGTCCGCCCAACGCGCGTGACGTCGTCTACGACCGGACCGCGACCGACGGCTCCGCCGTTCGCATCGTGGTCGACAAGAAGAGCCTCCTGTATCTCAACGGCTCCGCTCTCGAGTGGGAGAAGACGCTGATGCGCCAGGGCTTCAAGTTCGTGAACCCGAACGAGAAGTCGAACTGCGGCTGCGGCACCTCGTTCACCGTCTGAACGTCGTGGATTCGTCATGCATGAAGACCCGTTTGCAATGCTCGGCGTCGAGAGGCGCTTCGACCTCGACCTGAAGGTGCTTGAAAAGACGCATCGCGAGCTCTCGCGCGCGCTGCATCCGGACAAGTACGCGCAGGCCGGCGCCAGCGAGCGCCGCGCGGTGCTCGAGAAGGCGGCATCGGTCAACGAGGCGTGGCGCACCGTGCGCGATCCCATCAAGCGCGCCGAGGCCCTGTTCGCGCTCGCCGGCATCAAGGTCGGCGAGGACAACGAGCCCAAGGCCACCCCGGCGTTCCTGATGGAAGTGCTCGAGGAGCGGGAGGCGCTCGCCGACGCTCGCGCTGCCAAGGATCTCGCGAAGGTACGCGCCATCGGTGAAGCGATGACGAAGCACGCCGAGTCCACGCAGAAGAAGCTTGCCGACGGGTTCGCGAGCGGCGGAGATGTGACGAAGCTCGTCCCACTCCTCGGCGAGCTCCGTTTCTACAAACGCTTCCTCGACGAGGTTGCGGCCATCGAAGAGGAGAACGACACCTGATGCTCCTCGAGATCTTCGACCCCAAAGCCCCGCCCCGCGCCATCGGCATCGATCTCGGCACGACGAACTCGCTCGTCGCGTACGTGAAGAACGAGCGCCCCACCGCCATCCAGGACTGCAACCAGCACACGCTGCTGCCGAGCGCCGTCCACTACGGCGATCGCGGCGAGGTGGTGGTCGGTCAGGACGCGCTGCTCCGGGCCGCCGAGCATCCGCGCGAGACCATCGTGAGCGTGAAGCGCTTCATGGGCCGCGGCGCCGACGACCCGGAGACGCGCCGCCTCGGCCCCTACGAGTTCACCGCGCCGAAGAACGGCGACGCGAACGTGGTGCGGTTCGCGGTGCGCGATCGCGTGGTCACCCCCGTCGAGGTGAGCGCGGAGATCCTGCGCGCGCTCAAGCGCCTCGCCGAGGACGAGCTCCGCAGCGTCGGCGGCGCGGTCATCACGGTGCCCGCGTACTTCGACGACGCGCAGCGCCAGGCCACGAGAGACGCCGGCCGCCTCGCCGGACTCGAGGTGCTTCGCCTCCTCAACGAGCCCACCGCGGCGGCGCTCGCCTACGGCCTCGAGAAGAAGCAGAACGGAAAGTTCGCCGTCTTCGATCTCGGTGGGGGCACGTTCGACATCACCATCCTGGTCCTCGACGACGGCGTCTTCCAGGTGAAGTCCACCGGTGGCGACAGCGCGCTCGGCGGCGACGACATGGACCGCGCGCTGGCCGAGGAGCTCTTCACGC
>JAYTZB010001079.1:0-2242 GCA_043742085.1 Polyangiaceae bacterium | reverse complement strand
CGCAGTGCTGGAAGGGCGTCGAGGACGACGGCCCCGCACGTGTCACCGTCTCCCTCGAGGTCGGCCTCGACGGCAAGGTCCGCAACGCACGCGCGGCCGGCGAATCGCCCGCGATGCGCGCGTGCATCGAGTCTCACGTCAAGGCCTGGGAATTCCTGCCGCAAGCGAATCCCTCGCAGATGGTGCTCCCGTTCGAGATCGACCAGCCGTAAGCGGAGAGGCGTCCGGGCTCACTTCCCAATCGGCGGCAGCACGTCTACCGTGCGCGCCATGGCAAACCCCATCGCAACGCTCGAGACCTCGCTCGGCAACATCAAGGTCGAGCTCTTCGTGGACCAGATGCCCGTCACGGCGGGTAATTTCGTGAACCTCGCCAAGAGCGGGTTCTACGACGGTCTGCACTTCCACCGCGTCATCAACGGCTTCATGCTGCAGTTCGGCTGTCCCCACAGCAAGGACCCGAGCAGCTCGCGCGCCGGCACGGGCGACAGCCCGAACGGCACCATCCAGGACGAGCACACGGCGCGTCTCTCGAACGAGCCCGGTACGCTGTCGATGGCGAACACCGGCCGCCCCAACAGCGGCTCGTGTCAGTTCTTCGTCAACACCGTCCACAACTCGTACCTCGACTGGTTCACCCCCGGCGCGTCGAAGCACCCGGTGTTCGGCAAGGTCATCGAGGGCATGGACGTCGTGAAGAAGATCGAGTCGACCAAGACGGGCGCGGGCGATCGCCCCGTCACGCCGGTCAAGATGAACAAGGTCACGGTGCAAGAAGGCTGAGAAGGCCGACCGACACGACGACTGCGACGACCGCGCCGTCGCTACTTCTTCGCGAGCTCGGCTTCGAGGGTGGCGACGGCGGCGGGATCGTTGGGGGGCGTTCCATTCTCGACGCGCATCACGATCTGACCGTGGCGTGAGACGATGAACTTCTCGAAGTTCCACTGCACGTCGCGCTCGTAGCCGGGCTGCGCGTGGATCCACTTGTAGACCGGCTGCTGCGCTGCACCGTTCACGTCGCCGATGGCGAACATCGGAAATGTGATGTGGTACATCGACGTGCAGAAGGCGGTCACGTCCATCTCGTTCGTGAACTCCTGAGCGCCGAACTGCGGCGACGGGAACGCGAGGATGTAGAAGCCCATTGCGCGATACTTGTCGTAGAGCGCCTGGAGCGGCGCGTACTGCGGGGTGTTCCCGCAGTGCGACGCGACGTTGACGAGCATCAACACGTTGCCGTCGAACTTGCAGAGCGGCACGTCGTCACCGACGGTGAGCTTCTTCGCGCTGAGCGCGTCGAGCTGACCAGGCGTACCCGTGCACGCCTTCAGGCTCGGGTCGTTGGTCGGGTCGACCGGCGCGGGATCGGAAGGCGCGCCCGTCGGAGGCGCCTTCGGGATGGCCGCCGTGTTGCCGCCGTTGCCGGTGGTGGGCGTCTGTTGCGTGCCGCTCGCGGGAGCAGGATCGCTCGACGTCGAGGTGCACCCGGCGGCGCTCATGGCCGACGCGAGGACGACCGCAACGGCGACAGGCAGGAATTTCTTCGGCGCTTCCATCGACCCTCAGTGTGCCACGGCCCGGAGCAGGCTCAACCGCCCGAGGCGCGCGCCGTGACCAATTCCTACGCGCCAGCCCACCGAGCGGTTGCACGCCCCTTTCCGCACTCTCCCGGGGAGGGCGTATTTGCCGTCGAATCGCCTATCCCTACCTGAATGGGATGGAGAGTCGGAGCGCGGCCTTGACCCCCTCTTCAAAGGTCGGCACCCTAACGTATATGGCGAGTGATCCGCCCTTCCGCGCTCGGCCGAGTATGCGCTCAGGCGCACACGAGGACGAGGGGGAATCCACGCGCATCACGAACCTCGCGAGCCTCGAGAGCGAGCTCCGCGCGAGGCGCCAGCAGGTCCACGCTTACCTCGTGGTCCTCGCCGGATCGAACCTCGGCGAGATGCACAAGATCGAGGGGCCCGAGAGCGTCGTCGGCCGCGCGATGAGCGCGCAGCTCCGGCTCAACGACGACGGCATCTCACGCCGTCACTGCCGCGTGCTCTCCATCGGCGGACGCGTCATCGTCGAGGACCTCGGCAGCGCCAACGGCACCCTGGTCAACGGCGAGATGATCCAGCACCAGGAGCTGAAGGAGGGCGACAAGATCCGCCTCGGCGCCAACACGATGCTGAAGTTCACGTACCAGGACAAGCTGGACGAGACCTTCCAGCAGCAGATGTACGACGCGGCC
>JAYTZB010001078.1:0-2023 GCA_043742085.1 Polyangiaceae bacterium | reverse complement strand
ACCTCGTTCGAGTACACGCGCCCCATCACCATCGATCTGACGGGATTTCGCGGCTCGAAACGCACCGTGGTCGAGAGCTACGATCCCACGCTCGACGCCGTCACGCTCGGCTTCGACGTGCGCTCGCGCGTGCCGCTTCGCATCCGCAACAACCTCGTCGACGCGCAGCTCGCCATCGATCCGCGCGGGCTCCGCGTCACCGGCACGAACCAGCGCATCGGTCTGCGCGGTGAGCTCACCACCATCGTCGGCGGTCACGTGCGCGTCTTCGCGAACGACTTCGAGGTGCAGAAGGGAAGCATCCGCTTCGACGACCCGACGCGCATCTCGCCGCACGTGGACATCACTGCGCTCACCGAATACCGCCGCTACAACAACACGCTGGCCACCGCAGGCGGTGGCGCCAACACGACGGGCGGCGCCGGCGCCACCACCGGCAGCGTCACGAGCGGCGGGCAGGGCGGCAGCCTCTGGCGCATCACGCTTCATGCGTATGGAGACGCCGACGATCTCAAGGTGGACATGACCAGCGATCCCGCGCTCTCGCGCGAGGACATCTTCTTCCTCCTCACCATCGGCCTCACGCGCGCCGAGGTCGATCAGGTGCGCGCCGGGTCCGTCTACGCCGGCGCCGCCTTCGAGGCCATCGGCACCGTGAGCGGCGTCGATCGCGCGGTAAAACAGGCCATTCCCGTGATCGACGACTTCCGTCCCGGCACCGCCTACTCGCCGCGCTCGGGACGCGTCGAGCCCACCATCACCGTCGGTCGCCGCCTCGGAGACAACGTGCGCGCGCGGCTGACGAGCGGTCTCGCCGAGGATCCGCAGCTCCGATCCGCGATCGAGTGGCGCCTCGGCCGAACGCTGACCGTCGAGCCTTCGTACGACCGCATCGACACCGTCTCGTCGACCAACGTCGGTAACTTCGGCCTCGACTTCCGCTGGCGCCTCGAATTCAACTGACGATTCGACTGACGCCCGCACAGCGCCAGACACTATGATGCCCGCGGAATGACTCGGGTGAGGCTCGCGGTGCGAATGCGATCGGCGCTCGCCCTTGCCCTCGTGCTGGGCCTGGTCCCCATCGCGCATGCGCAGGCTGCGCCAGCGACCGCGCCGCCAGCGACAGCTGCGCCAGCGACCGCCGCGCCGACGCCCGCGAATCCTCGCCTTCGTCCGACGCCCGACGAGGAGGTCACCGTGCTGCCGCCGGCGCCGCCGGCCACGAGCGTGGTGCCGCCTCCGGACCTCGCGGCGCCGCCCGATCTCGCGCCCTTCGCGGGTCTCGCGATCGTCGCGGTCGACGTCGTGCTCGACGACGACCGCTGGCCCGAGGTGCACCCGCCGACCATCGCGCAGATGCGCCCCGGCGATCGCATGAGCCCTGCGCTGGTCCGTCGGGCCATCGCCGAGGCGCTGACCAGCGGTCACTTCGCGGCGGCGCACGTGGAGGTGGTGAAGGAGGGCGCGGGCGTGCGCGCCATCGTCCATGTGATGCCGCGCAAGGTCATCGACACCATCCATCTCGACCTCCACGGGGCCCCGGTGGACGGCGACGAGCTGCTCCGTGAAGCCGACCTCTCGAAGGAGGGCGAGATCGTCGGCAGCGAGATCGCGCGCCACCGCACGCGCATCGAGGCCACGCTGCAGCGCCGCGGCTTTCCAGCGCCCACCGTCACCATCACCACACGCGCCACCGACGACCCGCTCCGCGACGTGGTGCTGATCGACATCGTGGCGGGCGCCCCGCGACGCATCGAGCGGCGCGTCCTCTATCCGTTCCGCGGAACGCAGGCGGGCATCGAGGACGCCGAGAAGAACTACCCGGTGAAGACCGGCGCGCGCGCCGACGAGCTCGCGCTCGAGTCCGCCGACAACGCGCTGCAGACGCGGATCCGCGGGCGAGGCTGGCACCGCGCCGAGGTCTCGCACGACCTCGTGCTCCACAAGGGCCTCGTGGTGCTGCGCGTGCGCGTCGACTTCGGCACTCACTACGAGACGCGTTACGAGGGCAACGATCACT
>JAYTZB010001077.1:0-2132 GCA_043742085.1 Polyangiaceae bacterium | reverse complement strand
ATCCCGCGCGAAAGCACGAAGACCCAGGACATCACCGGTGGTCTCCCGCGCGTCGCCGAGCTCTTCGAGGCCCGCAAGCCGAAGGACCACGCGATCATCGCGGAGATCGACGGCGAGGTTTCCTTCGGCAAGGACACCAAGGGCAAGCGCAAGGTCGTCATCACCCCGTTCGGCCACGACGGCCAGGCGCTCAGCGACCAGTCGCGCGAGTACCTGATCCCCAAGGGCAAGCACATCCACGTCCAGCCTGGTGACCGCGTTCGCGCGGGCGAGCCGCTGCAGGACGGACCGGCGAACCCGCACGACATCCTTCGCGTGAAGGGTGAGAAGGAGCTCGCTGCGTATCTCGTCAACGAGATCCAGCAGGTCTACCGGCTCCAGGGCGTTGCCATCAACGACAAGCACATCGAAGTCATCGTTCGCCAGATGCTGCGCCGCGTGCGCATCAAGGACGTGGGCGACACTTCGTTCCTGGTCGACGAGAATGTCGAGAAGCACATCTTCGAGAAGGAGAACGCACGGGTCATCGAGCGCGGCGGCAAGCCGGGCATCGCAGAGCCGCTGCTTCTCGGAATCACGAAGGCGTCGCTCTCGACCGAGTCGTTCATCAGCGCATCGTCCTTCCAGGAGACGACCAAGGTTCTCACCGAGGCCGCCATCAACGGAAAGACGGACACGCTCCGCGGCCTGAAGGAGAACGTCATCATGGGACGTCTCATCCCGGCCGGTACCGGCATCGTTGCGTACAAGACCCTCAACGTCATCATCGACGGCGAGCCGGTCGAAGAGCGCTTCTCGCCGCCGCAGGCTGCGCAGGCTCCGATGCCTCCGCCGTCGCTGAGCGCAGTGAACGAAGAGTGACCGGAGCCGCAAGGCTCGTGACTATGCCCGCCTGATCTTGAGGGGGAGAAGGCGGGGGGGACGGCAGCGATCGCAAGGTCGCTGCCGTTTTTTTATGTCCGCGCCAGGCGCGGTGCGGGCCGCGGAGCGTCGTCGTGCCGCGTTGAGGTCGGCGGGCACGCGTGGTCTCGTGGCGGTCACACACCGGAGGTGATCACGATGGGAATCAGCAAGGCGAGTGGTACCTGGGACGGCAGCATCAAGGCGGGCAAGGGGACGATGAAGCCGGACAACGGGCCGGACGTGCCGTTCTCGCTCGCGACGCGCTTCGAGGGCGTGAAGGGCTCGAACCCGGAGGAGATGATCGGGGCTGCGCTCTCGGGATGCTTCTCGATGGCGCTCTCGCTCGGCCTCGAGAAGGCGGGGATGACGCCGCAGAGCATCCGCACCTCCGCCAAGGTGCACCTCGAGAAGGAAGGCGAGGGCTTCCACATCCCGAAGATCGAGCTCACCACCGAGGTGAAGGCGACCGGCGGCGACGAAGCAAAGTTCAAGGCCGTCGCCGAGGAGACGAAGAAGCAGTGCCCGGTCAGCAAGGTGCTGAAGGCCGCCGAGATCACGCTCGACGCGAAGCTCGTCTCGGGCTGAGCGCGCTCGACCGATCAGCCGACGCGGTGACGGAGGGGAGCGACCGTCACCGCGTGCGGGGATTCGTCGTCGTCGTCGAGGTCGGGATGCGCGAAGTCGGCCGGTAAGACCACCTCGCGCGGGACGCGCCGCCTGAGCACGGTGCGCGGTCGCGGACGCATGCAGTCTACATGATAGAGACCGCCGTCGAAGGTGGCGCCGTCGCAGTCGTCGCACACCGCGAAGGCAGCGTAGTCTGCCGCGCGGGTCAGGTAGTCGGCAACGAAGAGCGAGCGGACGCGCTCGACCAGGCGCATGTTCGGGTTGTCAACCGGCGCGAACCCCATCCCCGACATCTCGTCGACGACTCCCGCGACGATGCCTTCGCCGATCCGCGCCCGGACGAACGCCGCGTCGTCCGTCCACGACCAGACGCTGCGGAGCACGTCGATGATCTCGGCGCGAGCGGCCGTGAGGAGCTCTTCGATGGTCGCCTCATCGAGGGGACGATGGGTCACCGCACGCCGCAGCCCTGACGAGCGCAGCGAACGCGTCGCTGCCGCGGCTTGCGCGTAGGGCCCGACCAGCCACCGCGCGAGCTCTCGTCGGCCCCAGCCGTGATGCGCGCTCCATGCGAAGCCGAGCGCTGCGCTACGGCAGGCATC
>JAYTZB010001076.1:0-4407 GCA_043742085.1 Polyangiaceae bacterium | reverse complement strand
CCCAGCACCACCATCTGCACCGCACGCCGCGAGAACAGGCGCGGCAGCACGTCGAAGCAGAGATCGAAGCCCTTCTGCCACGCGAGCCGAGACACGACGCCGATGACCGGCACCTCGCGCACGTACGGCAGGTTCGCGCTCGCGAGCAGCGCTTGCTTGTTCAGCTCCTTGCCCGAGAGATCCTCGACCGAGTACCGATGCGGGAGCTTCGCGTCGCGCTCCGGGCTCCACTCGTCCTCGTCGATGCCGTTCAGGATCCCGAAGAGCACGTTCGAGCGCTCGCGCAGGTACGCATCGAGCCCGACGCCGTGCTCCGGTCGCTGCACCTCGCGCGCATAGCTGGGGCTGACCGTGATGATGGCGTTCGCGTAGAGCAGCCCCGTGAGGAGGAAGTTGATCCGCCCCTCGCGCAGCTGATCCTGGTGGAAGTGATGCGCGGAGGACCCGAGCCCGATCTCCGGCAGCACGCGCGCGTCGAACGATCCCTGGTGACCGATGTTGTGGATGGTCAGCACCGTGCGCGTCTGCGCGAACAGCCGATCCCACGCGAACGCGCTGCGCAGGAGCAGCGGCAGGAGCGCGGTCTGCCAGTCGTTGGCGTGCACGATGTCGGGCCGGAAGCCGAGCCGCTGGCAGATGCTGAGCGCCGCCCACGACAGCACCGCGAAGCGGAGGTGCTCGTCGTGATCCTCGGTGTAGATCCCGTGCCGCCCGTAGAGCCCCGGACAGTGGACGAGGTAGACGGGCACCTTCGTCCCGGGGAGCACGGTCGCGTGCACCGAGAACACGATCCGGTTCGACCCGAGCTCGAGCACCACCTCGCGGATGACGAGCTCGGCATCGTCCGCGTGCTTGATCCGCCCGTACATCGGCATGACCACGCGCACGTCGTGCGCAGCTTCCGCCCCGGCGCCGCGCGCGCGAGCCAGTGCCCGCGGCAGAGCCGCTGCGACGTCGCCGAGTCCCCCGGTCTTGGCGAACGGCGCCACCTCGGAGGCGACGAAGAGCACGTTCACGGCCGCACCCTATAGCAGCAGTCGGAGCAGCCCGGCCGCACTTCGATGGAATCACGGCCACTTCGCTGCTAGGTTGCGCGGCCTCACGTGGACGTCATCTTCGTCGAGCCTTGTTTTCCGGCGAACCAGCGCGAGTTCGTCCGCGCTCTCGCCTCGGTAGGAGCGCGTGTCATCGGCATCGGCGAGCGGGACAAGTCCACGCTCGACGACGACCTCCGCCGCTGGCTCACGCACTACGAGCAGATCGGCAACGTCACCGACGAGGGCCAGCTCACCAACGCCGTCCGCTTCATCCAAAGCCGCGCCAAGCCCCAGCGCCTCGAGGCGGTGGTCGAGTCGCACGTCATGGCCGCGGCCAAGGTCCGCGAGCGCTGCGGGATCCCGGGCAACAGCGTGGAGAGCACGTTCCTCTGCCGGGACAAGCCGGCCATGAAGGAGGCGCTCCGCAAGGCCGGCGTCCCGTGCGCCCAGTCGATCGGATGCGAAGACGTCGCCGAGATCCGCGCCTTCGCCAAGGAGGTCGGGTTCCCGCTCGTCGTGAAGCCGCGCGATGCCGCCGGCGCCTCCGGCACCTACCGCTGCGACGACGCGCGCGAGCTCGACGAGGCGCTCGTCGCGTGCGGCGTGGAGCGCGGTCGCTCGGTCGCCGTCGAGGAGTTCATCGAGGGCCACGAGGGCTTCTACGACACCCTCAGCATCGACGGCCGAGTCGTCCACGACTTCGTCTCGCACTACTACCCGAACGTGCTCGAGGCGATGCGCACGCGCTGGATCTCGCCGCAGTTCGTGGCCACCAACCGCCTCGACGTGGCCTCGAGCTACGACGAGGTGAAGGCGATGGGCCAGAAGGTCATCGAGACCCTCGGCCTCGGCACCACGGCCACGCACATGGAGTGGTTCTACGGCCCCAAAGGCCTGAAATTCAGCGAGATCGGCTGCCGGCCGCCGGGCGTGCGCGCCTGGGATCTCTACGCTGCCGGCAACGAGATCGACATCTATCGCGAGTGGGCGATGGCCATCGTCCACGGCAAGCCGAGCCGACCGCTCACCCGCCGCTACGCCGCCGGCATCATCGCGCTCCGCCCCGAGTGCGACGGGCACATCCGCGGCTACGACGGCTCCGAGGAGGTCTGGGGACGCTTCGGCGGCTGCATCATCGACAGCCATCTGCCGCCGCCGGGCACGCCCACGCAGCCGGTCTCCGCCGGCTACATGGCCAACGCGTGGCTGCGCATGAAGCACCCCGACTACGACACGCTGCGCGAGATGCTCGACTTCGTCGGACGCACGCTCAAGGTCCGCGCGTCATGATCACCTACGACATCCCGGCGGTGGTGCTGCTCGGCGCGCAGCGCTACGACCCCACGCTGGGCGAGGCGATCGACGAGCTCCGCATCAAGGGCAAGATTGCCACCATCACCGCCGGCTGGCAGGAGCGCGAGGACGACGACGAGGACCTGAAGGAGCACCTGAAGGGGCGCGCCATCAACCTCACGCTGCACGCGCGCGGCGAGGACGTCTTCCGCAAGGACCGGGAGCTCCTCAACGCCCATCGCGAGCGGCAGACCATCCTCCGTCACCGCCAGGACTTCTACCGCGTGCGCCTCGAGCACGCGCTCGACGCGCAGCACGTCATCGATCAGCGCGCCGCTCCCGACGAGATCCTCGAGGACGAGGCACGCACCTCGATCGACGCCATCCGCAACATCGACGCGCTCCATCTCGATCGCTGCACCCGCGATCGCCGCGAGTTCGACGCGCGTTACAAGCCCTTCGACCGCGCCGCCGTCGCAGCGCATCGCGATCAGATCGCCGCCATCATCGACGACTGCGAGGCCATCGCCATCGCCGGCGGACACGTCGCGTCGCTCCTCAATCGCCTTCGCCTCTTCGGGATCGCCGAGCTCGCGAAGGGCAAGACCGTCTTCGCGTGGTGCGCGGGCGCCATGGCCATCAGCGAGCGTGTCGTGCTCTTCCACGACTCGCCGCCGCAAGGCCCGGGCGCCGCCGAGGTGCTCGATGCCGGGCTCGGCTTCGTGGGCGACGTGGTGGTCCTCCCGCAGCCGGAGTTCCGCCTCAAGCTCGGCGACCGCCAGCGCCTCAAGGTCATGGTCCGCCGCTTCGCGCCCGCCGCGTGCATCGCCATGCCGGCTCGCTCGCGCGTGACCTGGCTGCGCAGCGGTCCCACCGCGCCCTACGGTGCATTCGCGATCCGCGACGACGGCACGCATTCGTTCGAGCCGCCCTCGCGCGCGACCCGGGGAGGCCCGTCGAGCACGTCGGTGGATCTCAGCCCGTCGAGCACCGCGATTCCCATCCCATCGCCGCCCCCGAGCCTCCCGAGCAGGGACGTGTGAGAACCGTGAATCGACATCTCGCGATCCAGGACCTGCTGAAGTCCGGGCCCGACCACGGCAAGGTGGACGCGTTCTTCAACAAGCCCGGCCGCACGTTCCCGCTCGTCGAAGGCCCGCACGCCACGTTCGTGTGGCGCGGCGACGTCGACGGCGTGACCCTCCGCCACTGGATCTTCGGCCTCGAATCCGAGAGCTCGCTCGCGCGAGTGCCCAATACCGATCTCTGGTATCTCACGCTCGATATCCCTCACGGGTCGCGTGTAGAATACAAATTCGAGATCCACCGGCAGGGCACCAGCCAGTGGATCGAGGATCCCCGGAATCCCAATCGCGCGCGCGATCCCTTCGGCGCGAACTCGGTGCTCCAGGGCGAGGGCTACGAGGTCCCCGACTGGGTGGATCCCGATCCCGATGCGCGCCCCGGAATCCTCGAGCCGTTCTCGTTCCATTCGAAGACCTTCGGCAGCATGCGCCACGGCGCCATCTATCTTCCCGCGCGCTTCAGGAAGACGCGCCTCTATCCGCTGGTCGTCGTCCACGACGGCAGCGACTACGTGAACTTCGCGAACATGCGGACCGTGCTCGACAACCTGATCCACAGGCTCGAGATCCCCGACATGATCGTGGCGTTCACCGATTCGCCGGATCGCCTTCGCGAGTACGCCAACGACGAGCGGCACGCGAAGTTCCTCACCGAGGAGCTCTTGCCCGACCTCACCGGCCGACTCCCGATCATCGACCGCCCCCAAGCGCGCTGCCTCATGGGCGCGAGCTTCGGAGCCGTCGCTGCGTTCTCCACCGCGTACCGTTATCCCGATGTCTGGGGCCGCCTCCTCCTCCAGTCGGGCTCGTTCGCGTTCACCGACATCGGCACGCGCAACCGTCGCGGCCCGCTCTTCGATCGCATCGTGGAGTTCGTGAACCAGGTGCGCGAGTAGCCCACCGCGGTGAGCGAGCGCGTCTTCATGAGCTGCGGCGTCTACGAGTCGCTCATCTACGAGAACCGCTCACTCGTCCCGCTGCTCGACGCCACC
>JAYTZB010001075.1:0-5201 GCA_043742085.1 Polyangiaceae bacterium | reverse complement strand
CCGAGGGCCTCGAGCCGTTTGCGCGCGACCGCAACGTCGACAAGCCGTCGATCATCGGTGCGCGGTGGTGGCACGAGGCGCTCGTCGATCGCGACGCCGAGATCGCGCGACGTACCGCCATCCGCAACATCCTGATCGCCGGCGGTGTCATCGCCGGATTCGGCGCCATGCTCGCCATGTGCGTGAAGACGGCGACGTCCGGCGACGATGCGCCCGCCGTATCCGACGCGCGCAGGCTCTCGCTCGAGATGCAGAAGGAGTACGGCTGGTCCTTCGGCGCGGTCGGTGAGCCGCTGGTCTTCGACGGCGTCACCACGAAGCCGTTCGAGCCGGGCGCGCTCCAGAAGCTCCCGATCGATCTCGCGCCGGCGAAGAAGGCGCTCCGCCCGTTCTTCCAGGCCACGCTCTTCCAGTCGCCCGACGCCCAACCGCCGTCGCTCGGCAAGCTCGACATCGCGGAGATCTCGAATTTCCAGGTCCTGTCCGCGGTGCTGAAGCCGATCTTCACGACGGCGATGGACGCCGCCTATTCGCGCGGTCAGGCGCTTGCGGCGCTGTTCGCGAGCGTCGCCACCAACGGCGATACGCCGGCGAGCGCCAGGGCCGCGCTGATCGTCGATCTCGACGGACCCGAAGCGGTGGCGTTCGCGGCCGGCGCGACGCCGATGTTCGATCCGGTCTTCCTCTTCGACAACTGGCCGCATCCGCGTGGCGTCGTGCCCGCGCAGGAGACGCTCTCGGCGGCCGCCTACTACCAGCCGCTCTTCGCAGAGTCGCGTGCCAAGGCCAAGGCGGGGCGTCTCCCCATGTTCGTCCTCGATCGCCGCCGCATCGCCGCGTACACCGACGACGCGCGCGAGTTCGACAATCGCTACGTGGCCAAGCTCCCCACGTCCGCCGCGACGATGCGCGCGCTCGACGTGAGCCACGTCCTCTACATCGTGCCGACGCGCGCCGACGCATCGCGCGAGCTCGACGATCTCAACGACGAGCTCGTCCTCTACGGCGCCGGCGGCCTCGACGTGAAGGCGCTTTCGCTCGACATGTTCGCTGCTGCAGAGGACGCCGGTACGCCCGTCGGCGAGGGCGGCGTGTTCTACGGCGGCAGCGCCGGCTCGCATCATGCGTTCTTCGTCGACTATCCGTGGACGAAGCCCGCGCGCACGGCGACCACGCGTCCCGCGTCGAATCCCGGCAAGACCTACGTGCCGCGCGCGCGCGTCACGCCCTACTCGAGCGGCAATCCCGGCAGCGGCGTGACGACGAAGCCGCGCCCCACGAGCTTCAGCACGGTACCGGTCGTGATCGCCGTCGGCACCGGCGTGGTCCTCGGCGCGCGCTACCAGCGTAACGGGTCGTGGAACCGCTCCTCCGGCGGGTTCGGAGGGTGATGCGCCACTCCATCTTCGCCTTCGAGGTCGCCGCGCGCTTCGAGCCTGGTGGACGACTGCACACGTCGCTGCAGACGGCGCTCGCGCACGCGCGACCGAACATGAAGCTCCAGCAGAAGTGGCGCTTCTACAAGCACGCCATCGACGAGCTGATCACGGCGATGCCGCTCTTCCAGCGCGGCTGCTGGGACTACTTCGACGACGATGCGCGCGCGAAGGCCGACTACGAGCAGTGGGTCGCGGGGATGGTCACCGAGGAGGGCGCGCGTCGTGAGCCGTCGGGGGATGATCCGTATCGAGGCTCGGCTCGTTACCTCACCTTCACGATGGCATTCCTCCTCGTGAACGGCTCGCCGACCGACGAGGCCATGAAGCGGCTCTGCGACATCCCGCAGAACCGCCTGTGGCATCGCTCGACGTTCCACCGGATCCTCTCCGGGCTCGGCGTGCTGAACTTCGCAAGTATCAAGAGTGACGTCGCCTATCTCATACCGCGCGATCCCGGCTGGGGTCTCACGGACGAGGACCTCGCGCAGCCGAAGTTCGCCTACCTGCGGCCCATCGTATGAGCGCGTCGAAGTAGCGTTCGGCCTCTCGTGGGCTAGGATGTGCGGCGAGTCATGTCGCTACGCCGCTTCGCTTTCGCAGGCTCTTTCGCGCTCGCTGCCGTCGCCATCGCGAGCTGCGGGTCCCGCACGGGCCTCTTCGGTGTCGACGGCGCGATCGCTGCGCTCCCTGACGGGGCGCTCCCCGACGGCTTCGTTCCGCCCGACTCCGGCGTCGACGGCAAGGTGCCCTGCATGCCCGGCCGCTTCGACTTCGAGCTCGCAACGGCGCAGCTCATGTTCGTCGTCGACCGCTCCGGCTCGATGGCGTTCTCGCTCGACGGGCAGCAGCCGCGCAACGGCAGCCTGCCGCCGGGTGTCCTCTCCCGCTGGGACACGCTGCGCGACGCGCTCTTCCAGACCATCACGCCCTTCGACAACCAGCTCGCGATGGGCGCGAAGTTCTTCCCCGAGGTGAACCCGGGCGGCTCCGCGCCCGCCGACGAGGCGTGTCGCACCGATGTCGGCGTGCCCATCGCTCCGGCGCGCGGCAACGTGAGCCAGATCATCAACGTGTTCGACACGACCGATCCCAACGGCGGCACGCCCACCGCGGAGGCGCTGCGGCTCGCCGCGCAGTACATCACCGGAACGCGCGGCGTCGCGCGCACCATGATCCTCGCCACGGACGGCGCGCCCAACTGCAACGGCGATCTCGATCA
Source organism: Polyangiaceae bacterium (assembly GCA_043742085.1). Lineage (GTDB taxonomy): Bacteria > Myxococcota_A > Polyangia > Polyangiales > Polyangiaceae > Labilithrix. Next base: position 2,543 of record JAYTZB010001075.1, on the reverse strand, counting down.
GACGCGCTGCACCTGCACGTCGGTCACCGGCAATTGCGCGACCGCTCCCGGCGGCGAGTTCAACTGCCTCGACGACACCCGCAGCATCAGCGCCATCACCGACATCTTCCAGACCATGAAGATCCCGGTCTTCGTGATCGGCATCGGCAGCACCGAGCGTCCCGAGTTCCTCAAGGTGCTCGACGACATGGCGGTCGCCGGCGGCCGGCCGCGCGCCACCACGCCGAGGCACTACAACGTCCAGTCGGGCGCCGAGCTGCAGTCGGCGCTCACCACCATCAGCGACAGCATTGCAAAGTGCACGTATCTGACTCCTTCAGCACCGACCGACCCGAACGCGATCACCGTCGAGATCAACGGCAAAACCATCCCGCGAGATCCGTCGCACATGAACGGCTGGGACTGGGTCGATCAAGCGTTCGGCGAGCTCGCCTTCTTCGGGCCTGCGTGCGCAGCAGCGTCCGGCGGCACCACGACGACGGCGGCCATCACCGGCGTCGTCAGCTGCATGAACCCCTGAGACGAAGCGCATGCGCAGCGTCGCCGAAGCGCTGTTCACGTCCGAAGGGACGCGCGCCCGCACCGCGAAGGTCAAGGCGCTCGCGGCCGCGCTCGCCGATGTCTACGCGCGAGAGCCGGCACGTCTGCCGTTTGCCGCACGCTTCTTGACCGGCACGATGCTGCCGACCGAGGACGACCGCACGCTCGGCGCGGGCGGCGCGATCGTCTTCGAGGCGGCAGCGAGGGTGTCCGGCATGGCTCCCGAGGAGCTCAGCGCTCGCGCGCGCAAGGCGGGAGACCTCGGCACCGCGGTTGGCGACGCGATCGAGGCGCGCATCACGAAGGCCGCGCCGCCGGGGCTGACGCTCGAGGCGGCCGAGTCGGTGGCGCTGGCGCTCGCGGAGACCGGCTCGCGGAGCGAGAAGCTACGTGCATTGTGCACGGTCCTCGAGGCATGCACGCCGCTCGAGGCGCGCTATCTCGCGCGCGCCATCCTCGGTGAGATGCGGGTGGGCGCGAAGGAAGGCATCGTCCTCGACGCCATCGCGAAGGCGTTCGGACGGACGCTCGCCGACGTGCGCCGCGCCGCTGGGCTGGTGACCGACGTGGGTCACCTCGCGCTGCTGGCCGCGCAGGATCGCCTCGCCGAGGCCCGCGTGGTGGTGGGCCGGCCGCTCGGCTTCATGCTCGCGACGCCCATCGAGACGGCGCGCGGCGCCGACCTCGACGTGCCGCACGCCGTGGAGGACAAGATCGACGGCATCCGCGCGCAGGCGCACGTCTCCGCGGCCGGCGTGCATCTCTTCGCGCGCGGCCAGGGCCCGGTGACGAAGGCGTTTCCCGACGTGGTCGGCCCGCTCGCCGGCGCCGCGCGCGACGGGCTGCGTCCGGCCATCCTCGACGGCGAGATCGTGGTGATGACCGCCGAGGGACGGCCGCGCCCCTTCTCCGCCATCCAGCCACGGCTGAAGAAGACCGAACCGGACGAGGACCTCGTACGCGACCTCCCCGTCCGTTACGTCGTCTACGACATCCTCTTCGAAGGTGACGAGGTGCTGCTCGGTCTCCCCTTCCTCGAACGACGCGCACGCCTCGTGAAGTGGCTGGCCACGGCACCTGCGCCGCTCCTCCTCCACGATTCACGGCCGCTGGTCTCGAAGGAGATGCTCGACGCCGAGTTCGACGCCGCGCGCGCACGCGGCTTCGAGGGCCTCGTGCTGAAGCGGCTCGACGCCGTCTACGCGGCCGGCGTTCGCGGCTTCGCGTGGCTGAAGGTGAAGAAGGCGCTCGCGACGCTCGACGTGGTCGTGGTGGCGGCCGAGCGTGGCCACGGCAAGCGGGCCGGCGTGCTCAGCGACTACACCTTCGCGGTGCGGAGCGGCGACGAGCTGCTGACGGTGGGAAAAGCGTACAGCGGCCTCACCGACGCGGAGATCCTCGCGATGACGTCACGCCTCGAGGCGATCGCGATCGGCGAGGAGCAGCACGGCTGCTTGCGCGTGCGTCCGGAGATCGTCCTCGAGGTAGCGTTCGACGGGCTGCAGAAGTCCGACCGGCACTCGAGCGGCTACGCGCTCCGCTTCCCGCGCATCGCTCACATCCGCGACGACAAGAAGCCGGACGACGCCGACACCCTCGACGCGGTCCGCGCGCTCTGGGAGGCGCAGCTCGCCAGCGGCCACCGCGAGGACCTCACCGCCAAGGACCGCAAGCCGAAGGCGACAACCAAGGAGCCCGCGCCGCCGAAGAAGGGGCGAAAATCTGGCCGCCGGCCCGACATCCGCGCCAAGTCGAAGCAACTCAAGCTCTTCGGCGACGACTAGGCCGACGGTCGCTCTCGGCGGCGTTCGTTACTCGGCGATCCGCGGTTCGACGCCCATCTCCTTCAGCAGAGTGTCGCCGGGGGCGGTGGCGTCGAGGAGCCACGCGATGTAGCGGATGTCGACGTGGATGCTGCGCGTGAGCGACGGGACGAAGACCCAGTCGGACGCCATCGCTTCGTAGTTGCCGTCGAAGACCAGACCGACGAGCTCGCCCTTCGC
>JAYTZB010001074.1:0-10704 GCA_043742085.1 Polyangiaceae bacterium | reverse complement strand
GGGATGTACTTGGTGAGGATCGCGTCGGGGACCAGCTTGTTGGGCGGCGTCGAATAGAGGTCGAGCGCGAGGTCACACGTGCGCTTGTTCTTGTAGACGATGCGGATGGGCGTTGCGGAGCTCACGAGCCGCGCGCCGAGTCGCTTCATCAGCGGCTCCTGCGTGTCGCCGTTCTCGACGTAGACGATCGGCGGACCCGCGAGCGAGCTGCACGCCACGGCAGCCTCTGCCGTCGACGCGAGCATGGACGTCAGCCCGATGGCCGCACCCGCCATGGCCAGGACCTCGAGATCTCTTCGCATGGGCTCGAGGCTGTCATGCAGCGAGCCACGGGGGTCCCGACAGTTTCGTGAACTCGCGCCTGCCAGAGTTGACCTCCGTGTAACAACTCCCGATGGGACACCATGCGCCGGTGCCTTTACGCTGGAGATGGAGGCATCGCCATGAAGCTCGATCGCGCGACGTTGGTCGGAGTGTTGGCGTCCGGGCTCGTGCTCGTCGTCGCCTGCAGCAGCAGCGATCCCGCGCCGAGCGGAACGAGCGGCGGGACCAGCGGCGGGACCAGCGGCGGCACGGACAGCGGCACGTCGGGCACCACGGACAGCGGCGCCTCGGGCTCCACCGACTCGGGTCAAGGAAACGACGCGAGCGAGGGCGGCGGTGCGCTCAAGGCCAACGGCGCTACCTGCGTCGGCGACACCGACTGCATGAGCGGCCATTGCCAGGCGCAGGGCGCCGGCATGGGCTCGACCGCCGGCACCTTCTGCACGATCCCGTGCACCATGCCCGGCGCAGCCGACCCGGCGGAGTGCGCGGACACCGCGATCTTCAGCGGCAAGTGCAGCGGCAAGGGCTTCTGCCAGCGCAAGTGATCCGTCGCTGCAATGCGCAGCGGAAGTGAACGGATATCGACGCGTGGCTCGAGCTGCCCTGGACCGGCGTGATGGGCGATGAGGTCGAGCGCCTCGAGCTGAGGCACTGCACCTGCCGGACGACGCTGTCGATGCCCACGGCCGTCGTCGAGCAAGCGACCAGCGAGCTCACGCATGACGTGCGGCTGGCGCTCGACAAATCGCGCCGACACATCTAGATATGTAGATGTGACAAAGCTCCTGGAGAAGCGGGCCGAACAGCTCGCCGCGCTCGGTCATGCGGCGCGGCTCGCTCTGTTGCGCGCGATCGTGCAGCGCGGGCCCGAAGGCACGACGGCCACCGACCTCACGGCCAAGCTCGACATCCCTTGGACGACGCTCAACCACCACCTCGATCGCCTGGTCGACAGCGGGCTCGTCGCGACGCGCCGGGAGGGCAAGTTCGCGTACCACACCGCCGACTACGAGGCCCTGCGGACGCTCACGGACTTTCTCTGGGAGGACTGCTGCAAGAACGGCAAGGGCGCCGCGAAGGAGTGCTGCTGATGGCGCGCGCCCGGTCGACGCATCCGCCGCGCATCCTCTTCTTGTACGGCTCGCTGCGGAAGCGCTCCTACAGCCGGCTGCTCGCCGAGGAGGCAGCGCGGATCATCACGGAGATGGGCGCCGAGGCGCGGATCTTCGATCCCAGCGAGCTCCCGCTCGCCGACAGCGTGCCTGCCGACCATCCGAAGGTGGTCGAGCTGCGCGACCTCAGCACGTGGTCCGAGGGCCAGGTGTGGACGTCGCCCGAGCGGCATGGGGCGGTGACCGGGGTCTTCAAGAATCAGATCGACTGGATCCCGCTCGCGCTCGGCGCGGTACGTCCCACGCAAGGACGGACACTCGCCGTGATGCAGGTGAGCGGCGGCTCGCAGTCGTTCAATGCGGTCAACACGCTGCGCCTCCTCGGACGCTGGATGCGCATGTTCACCATCCCGAACCAGTCGTCGGTCGCCAAGGCCTACGAGCAGTTCGAGGAGGACGGCCGGATGAAGGATTCGGCGTACCGCGACCGCGTCATCGACGTGATGGAGGAGCTCTACAAATTCACGCTTCTCCTGCGCGACGAGGTCGAGCACCTGACCGATCGCCACAGCGAGCGCAAGGATGCAGCGGCGAAGCTCGCTGCCGACGCGGCGAAGAACGCACGGTCCTGACCGCACGAGCCCGATGGCTGTCGCGGGTGAACCGACTCGCAGACTCCAAGGTTCGCGGCGTCGCCTCGGCGGCGTGGTTCTGGATGCGTTGGGCTCCCCGGCGCGCCGCTCACTACGGCGGCAGCGCGAGGATCCAGTCGCGAACGATGCCGCTGCCGTACGGGTCGACGACCTTCGTCCCCTTGGGCGGCATCCGCACCGTGTCCGAGATCATCCGCATGTAGAGCTGGCTCTTCTCCGGCTGACCCGGAACCACGCCTTCGGAGATGTCCGGCGCCATGACGTGCCGCATTTTCAGGTGGATCGGCGTCGTGTATGCGCCGGTCACCTCGGGCGTCGTGTCGGTCGTGAGGAGGCGCAGGCGCAGCGCCGACTGTTGCTCGAGCTTGCCATCCTTCTTGTGGCAAAAGCCGCAGTTGCCGTGGAAGTACGCGAGCACGTCTCGTACGTTGCCCGTTCCCGGCACGACGAAGTCGGCGCTGGGAGGCGTCGTGAAGTCGCCCTGCGCCGCGAGCGAGAGGAGGAGCCCGGTCCCCTCGGGCGGCGTGCCCGCGTCGTCTGCGCCGGCGTCGGTCACGCCCGCGCGCGGCGACGAGAGCTCGAACGCCGAGAAGCCGATGGCCGCGTCGCGGACGTTCTCGTGGCAGTACACGCAATCGGTCTGGCTCGGCACATCGTGGGTGGTGCCGAGCGCCGACGGCACGCCGTCAGGCTTGACGATCGCGTCGCTCCCGTCCGCTTCCCAGAGGTAGGCGGCCTTCCACCAGGAGTCGCTGCCGGGCGTGGCGCCGCGCTTCCACATGAAGCGTGTCTCGACGAGCGTGCCGTCGACGCGGAACGTCTTCCACAGCTTCGTGCCGACCGGGAACACCCAGGCGTTCATGTCGCTCGTGTCGATCTTCGCGCCCGGCGGAAGAAGGATGAAGCGCTCCTTCTGCGCGCCGTCTGCCCAGAGAGGATGCGCCGGCGTGAACCGAACGACACCCGCGGTGAGCGTCCGCGAGGCGAAGTCCGCGTAGAGCCCGGTCGCCGAGAGACGCTCGGGACCGCTCGCGACCGCAGCGTCTTCGCTGCCGCTCGGGGGTGCCTTCGGCAGCGGCGGGGGTTGCTCCGCGGCGGCGTCAGCGGCGTCCGCGGGACGATCGGCCCTGCTGTCGGCGCCGCACCCGAATGGCGCAAAGGCACTCGCTCCGAGAGCCAGCGCGAAGAGCGCGCTCCACCAGTGTTTCCCGAGCACGCGGGTGTGGTAGCGCAGATCACGGGCAGGCGCACGGACGTCCCGGCTGGCCACCTGCCGGCCGCCGGTTCGGTGCTTGCACTGTAACCGCGCCGGTCACACGAGCACTCGGTCGCGGCACGCGCAGCGGAGCGGGAATGCCGGCACGTGATGTGCGCGCGCAGAGCGTGCTGTCACGCGCGCATTCTGCACGATCGATGATGCGCTGGACCCGCCTCGCTCGGCGGAATGCCCATCCCGCCGGATGGCACGCCGTCTGCTGATGGTCGTGGCATGCGGCTAGTGGCCTTTCTCGTCGGGCTCGCGACGTGCGTGACGCCGCTTGCGGCATCGGCGGAGTCGCCGCTGTCCGCAGATGCCCTCGTTCGTGAAGTGCTCGAGCGCAACCCGTCGGTGCGGGCGCACGTTCTCCGGCGCGACGCGTTCGGCAGCGAGGCACGCTCGGCCGGCATCTACCCCGATCCGCAGATCGCCGTCATGGTCGACCGCGTTCCCCAGGCGCATGACGGCGAGATGCCGATGGTGCGCTACCTGGCCGCGCAGACGTTCCCGTGGCCGGGCAAGCTCCCGCTGATGCGCGCCGCCATCGAGCGACAGCGGGACGCATCCGGGGCCGAGCTCGACATCCGGAACCTGGAGCTCCGGCTCGAGACGAAGCGTGCGTATTACATGCTTGCCCTCAACGCGAGACGCCGCGAGGTCAATCGCGCCAACCGGAGCCTCGCCGCGACCATCGCGCAAGCCGCGCTCGGACGGTACTCGACCGGCGTCGGCGGACACCACGACGTCGTCCGCGCGCAGGTCGAGGTGAACGCGCTCGACGTCGAGCTGATCGATCTCGAAGGCGAGCGCAGCGTCACGATCGCGATGATCAACGCCCTGCGCGATCGACCGGTCGACGAGCCCGTTGGCGAGCCCGTGCTGGCTCCCTCGCCGCGGACGGACGAGACGGTCGCCGGTCTCGTCGAGCGCGCGAATGCGCAGCGTCCCGAGCTGCGCGGAATGCGCGCCATGCAGCTGGAGGCGACGGCGATGGCGGACCTCGCCCGGCGCGAGCGCTACCCCGACATCATGGGCTCGGTCTGGATGAATCAGAACATCGGAGCGCCGGCCTCGGCGGGTGGAATGGTCGGTATCACGCTTCCGGTGTTCGGAATCTCACGCCAGGGATATCGCGCGAGCGCCTTCGACGCGCGTGCCCAGGGCGCCGCCGCGGACGCCGCGGCGATGCGCGCGATGATCCGCTTCGAGGTCGCCGCCGCGCTCGTACGCGTCCAGACCGTCGCGCGACGCGTCGAGCTCATCGAGACCGTGGTGCTCCCCAAGGCGCGCGAGAGCTTCGAGGCCTCGCTCGCGGGGTACTCCGCCTCGACCCTCGACGTACTCTCGCTCCTCGATGCGCGGCGATCGCTCCAGAGCGCGTCGCTCGCCCTCGTCGAGGCGCAGGCCGAACGCGAGGTCGCGCTGGCCGAGCTCGAGCGTGCGGTAGCGGCTCCGATCGGAGGTACGCGATGAGGTCCATCGGACTGACCCGGGCGAAGATCGCGATACTCATCGCCGCACTGTGGCTCGCGCCCGCGTGCAAGAAGAGCGACCCACACGCAGGGCACGGCGAGGTCATGCCGGTCGGGAGCGCTCCGCTCACCGCAGCGACGCTCCACGGGGGCGAGCATGCTGCACATGGCGGTGATGTCTCCATGCCGGCCGGCTACGCGCCGGTGACCATCGATCCCTCGCGAGCGGGAGCGCTCGGCATTCAAACCGTCGAGGTGGGCGAGCGCGATTTCCAGCGCACGGTCCGCACCGTCGCGCTCGTGGCGCTCGACGAGACGCGCACCGTGCATGTCCACGCCAAGGTCCGCGGCTGGATCGACACCATCAACGTCGACTTCGTGGGCAAGAAGGTGACGACCGGCGAGACCCTCTGCACGATCTACAGCCAGGAGGTGTACGCGGCGGAGATCGAGTTCCTCTCCGTTCTCGATCGCGTCAGAGGACGTCCGGCCGCACGAGGAGAGTTCGCAGAAGCGGAGCAGACTGCGGAGGACCAGCTCCTCGCCGCCGCCCGGAGACGACTCTCGCTCTGGGACGTGCCGAAGAGCGAGATCGACCGGCTCGAGAGGACGCGCGAGGCGAAGCGGACGTTCCCGCTCCTCGCGCCGCGACCCGGCGTCGTCATCGAGAAGCAGACGCTCGACGGCATGTTCGTCGATCCTTCCGTCGAGCTCTACACGCTGAGCGATCTGTCGCGGCTGTGGGTGCTCGCCGACGTGTACGAGGCCGACGTCCCGTACGTTCGGCTCGGAGCCACGGCGCGCCTGGCCGTCGAGGGCGTGGAGGCGCCGCTCGAGGCCAAGGTGATCTTCCTCGCTCCCACCGTCGACGAGGCGACGCGCACGCTGAAGATTCGCTTCGAGCTCGCCAACAAGGAGCATGAGCTTCGCCCGGGCGCCTTCGTCAACGTCACGATGGACGTGGGGACCAGCCACGGGCTTGCCGTTCCGGAGAGCGCGGTGATCCGCACGGGTCCGCGCTCCATCGTCTTCGTCGCGCACGGCGAGCACGGCGAGCACCTCCAGCCTCGCGAGATCAAGATCGGGTCTCTGGTGTCCGACTTCTACCCGGTCGAGAGCGGCCTCATGGCCGGCGAGCACGTGGCGACCGGCGCGCAGTTCCTCCTCGACTCGGAGAGCCGCCTGCGGGCGACGAGCGGCGGGGGCGGCGGCCATGTCCACTGAAGCGCCGCTGGGCGTCGTCGCGCGGATCATCGATTTTTCAGCGCGAAAGCGCTTCTTCGTCTTCCTCTTCGCCATGGGTCTCACGCTATGGGGACTCTGGTGCGCGAAGCGCTCGCAGGTCGACGCGCTGCCCGATCTCTCCGACACCCAGGTGATCATCGCGACGGAGTGGATGGGCCGCAGCCCGACGCTCATCGAGAACCAGATCACGTATCCGATCACGACGACGTTCCTCGGTGCGCCGAAGGTGAAGACCGTCCGCGGCTTCACGATGTTCGGCATGTCGTTCGTGTACGTCGTGTTCCAGGACGGCACGGACATCTACTGGGCGCGTTCGCGCGTCGTGGAGTACCTGGCGAAGGTCAAGGACAAGCTCCCCGAAGGCGTCACGCCGCAGATCGGCCCCGACGCGACGAGCGTGGGGTGGGTCTTCCAGTACGCACTGGTCGACGAGAGCGGCACGCACGATCTCCAGGAGCTCCGCTCGTTCCAGGACTGGAGCCTTCGCTACTGGCTCCAGGGCCTCGAGGGCGTGGCCGAGGTAGCAAGCGTCGGCGGCTTCGAGAAGGAGTACCAGATCCAGATCGACCCGGCGCGGATGAAGGCGCGGAACGTGTCGGTCGGACAGGTCGCCGCGGCGGTGCGCGGCGCGAACGCAGAGGTCGGGGGTCGCGTCATCGAGATGGCGCAACACGAGTACGCGCTCCGCGGGCGCGGCTACATCGCCAAGAAGGACGACATCGATCTCGCCGTCGTCGCGACCGACGCTCGCGGCACGCCGATCCGGATCCGCGACGTCGCGGACGTCACGATCGGCGGCAACATCCGACGCGGCCTGGTCGACCTCGATGGGCGCGGCGAGGTGGTGGGCGGCATCGTGGTCATGCGTTTCGGTGAGAACGCCCTCAACGTCATCGAGCGCGTGAAGGCGAAGCTCGAGGAGGTCAAGGGCTCGCTCCCGCCCGGCGTGAAGGTCGTGCCGGTCTACGACCGGAGTCATCTCATCAAGGATTCTGTCTCGACGCTGTCGTGGAACCTCGTCCAGATCCTCGGGGTCGTCGTCCTCGTCATCTTCGTCTTCCTGTTCCACTTTCGCTCCGCGATGATCGCGGCGATCGCGCTGCCCATCGCCACCGCGGCGACGTTCATCGCGTTCTACTACCTCGACATATCCATCAACATCATGTCGCTCGCGGGCATCATCCTGGCGCTCGGCGACATGGTCGATTCGGCGTGCGTGCTCGTCGAGAACGCGCACCGGAAGATCGCCGAGGCCGAGCGCAACGGAAGCACGGTGTCGAGGAAGGAGACCGTGATCTCCTCCGCGCGTGAGCTCGGGCCGTCCATGTTCGGCGCGCTGCTCGTGCTCACCATCGCGTTCTTGCCCGTGTTCTCGCTGCAGGGCGAAGAGGGTCGTCTCTTCCGGCCGCTCGCGCTCGCGAAGACCTTCTCGATGGCCTTCGCCTCCGTGTTCGCCATCACGCTCGTCCCGGCGCTCATGGTCAGCTTCCTCAAGGGCAAGATCACGCCGGAGGCGAAGAACCCGATCAATCGCCTCTGCATCGCCGCGTACCGTCCGCTCCTCCGGTGGTGCCTTCGTGGGCGTTACATCGTCATCGCGGTCGTCCTCGCGATGATGGGCGCCACGCTGGTCCCGATGTCACGCCTCGGCTCGGAGTTCATGCCGCCGCTCTACGAGGAGGACCTCCTCTACATGCCCATCACGGTACCGGGCATCTCCATCGCGGAGGCCAAGCGCCTGCTCACGTGGCAGGACCAGCAGATCCGCGCCGTTCCCGAGGTGGAGCGCGTCTTCGGCAAGAGCGGGCGCGCCGCCACGTCGCTCGACCCCGCGCCGCTGTCCATGTTCGAGACCATCGTGCGGCTCAAGCCGCAGGAGCAGTGGCGCAAGGGGTTCACCGTGGAGACCATCGTCGCCGAGCTCGACGAGCGCACCAAGATGCCGGGCGTCCAGGGCGCGTGGACCATGCCCATCAAGGCACGCATCGACATGCTCTCGACGGGCATCCGCACACCGATCGGCGTGAAGGTGTTCGGCCCCGACCTCGAGGTCATCACGAAGATCAACGACGACCTCGAGCGCGTCCTGCGCCCGCTCCCGAGCACGCGCAGCGTCTACGCGGAGCGCGAGCTCGGCGGATTCTTCCTCGACGTCACGCCCGATCGCCAGGCCATCGCCCGCTACGGCCTCGACGTGCGCCAGGTCCTCGACGTCGTCGAGAGCACCATCGGCGGCATGGACGTCGACACCACCTTCGAGGGTCGGGAGCGGTATCGCATCAACGTGCGCTATCCGCGCGAGCTACGCGACAACGTCGAGGCAATCCGGAACGTGCTCGTGCCGATCGCGCCGCTCGCGCCGCGCCCGTCGACGATCGGCGCAAGAGCTCCGGCGATCGCGGCGCAAGCAGGGCCCTCCACGGGTGGCACTCCCATGGGCGGCGGCGGCAGCGGCGGCAGCGGCGGCGGGATGGCGGCGGGGGCATCGCGGGCGCCGTCGTCGGCGGCCTTCGTTCCGCTCGGCCAGCTCGCGAAGATCGAGCCGGTCATGGGACCGCCGATGATCAAGAGCGAGCTGGGCCAGCTGACCGGCTGGATCTACGTCGACATCGACTCGAGCGACGTGGGCGGCTACGTCGCGGTGGCGAAGGAGCACGTCGCACGCGAGGTGAAGCTGCCGCCCGGGTACCTGATCAAGTGGACCGGGCAGTACGAGCTCCTCGAGCGCGTCCAGGCACGGATGGCGTGGATCCTCCCGCTCACGATCGGCATCGTGTTCCTGATCCTCTACATGAACTTCAAGGGTGTCGCGCAGTCGCTCATCGTGATGACCAGCGTGCCCTTTGCGGCGGTGGGCGCGGTATGGATGCTCTGGATCGCGAAGTTCAATACGTCGATCGCCGTGTGGGTCGGAATGATCGCCTTGCTCGGCGTCGCCGCGGAGACAGCGAGCGTGATGGTCGTCTACCTCGACGAGGCGTGGGCCGAAGGTCGTAAAACAGGAGCGATCCGCACGGTGCACGATCTCGTCGAGCAGTGCCTCGAAGCCGGCGCCAAGCGCGTGAGACCGATGCTCATGACCGTGATGACGAACGTCTTCGGCCTGCTCCCGATCCTGCTCGACACGGGCGTCGGCTCCGACGTCGCCAAGCGCATCGCCGCGCCCATGTGGGGCGGCCTCGTCTCGCTCACGATCCTGACGCTGCTCGTGATCCCAGCTGTCTACGTCGTCTGGCGTAGCTTCGCGCTGCGCCGCGAGTCTCGGAGACTCAGCGGCTCATCGGTCCTAGCGGCGGCGCATTCGGATCCGGCGTGACGTAGATCTCGCCCATCATCCCCATCTCTGCGTGCTCGAGGATGTGGCAGTGAGCCATCCAGTGGCCCGGGTTGTCGATGAAGGCGCGGATCTTCACGGTACCGTTCGGTGGAATGAGCACCACGTCCTTGAGACCCGGCTGCTTCGCGTCGAGGACCTCGAAGAACTGACCGTGCAGGTGGAAGGGATGCTCCATCGCCACGTTGTTCACGATGGTGACATCCACGGTCGCGCCTTGCGGCCACGTGAAGAGCGGTGCCATCGAGTCCGACTTGCCGTTGATGGTCCAGGGCATGTCGTTGCTCTGCACCGCGTCGAGCGTGATGGTCGCTTTCCCGTCGGGCGTGCGATCGGGGAAGGTCACGGACGGCCACGTGATGTCGCGCGGGACGCGCTCGCTCGCGGCGACGTCGACCGTGAACGAGGACATCTTCACGATGGTCGGATTGCCGTTCGCGTCGGCGCTCTCGACGAAGTTGACGAGCTTCGCGGAGCCCGGGCGATCGTAGGTGACCTCGAGATCGTAGCGCTGCCCGATCGGGACGCTGATCTTCGCCGTCGTCGTGTACGGCTCGGGAAGGAGCCCGCCGTCCGTCGCGATGACCCGGAAGCTCGCGCCCTCGACCCCGATCTGCATCGTGCGCGCGTTGGCGGAGTTCACGATGCGCCAGCGCTCGACCGTGCCCTGCTCGACGCTCGCGACCGCCTCCTTCACGGGGCGGCCGTTGGTGAGCATCATGTTGCCGAAGCGGCCGCCCATCATCCCGTCCATCTTGCTCGGCGGCGAGATGGTGCCGTCCGCTTCGAGACGGATGTCATCGAGGACCAGGAAGCGTTCGGCGTCGTAGGTCGGGTCCTTGGCCGGATCGAACACGACGATCGGCGCGTAGAGACCCTTCTCCACCTGCGCCGCGGTGTTGACGTGCGGGTGGTACCAGAAGGACCCGGCGTCGGGGACGACGAAGTCGTAGGTGAACTCCGCGCCCGGCTTGACCGGGCTCTGCACGCGCGGTGAGCCGTCCATCTGATCCGAGATGCGGAGACCGTGCCAGTGGATGGTGGTCTCCTCGGCGAGCTTGTTCTTGAAGTGGACGATCACGTGATCGCCGACCTTCGCCTTGAGGACCGGGCCCGGCAGCATGCCGTTGTAGGCAAAGACCTTCGCCTTCTTCCCGGGCACGTAGGTGGTGCTCGAGGTGCCGGCGGTCAACGTGACCTCGACGATGTTCGGATCGTCGTTCTCGTCGGCGAGCGCGTTCACGCCGAGGACGTCGGGCATCACCCAGGCGGGCGTCTCCGGGACCGGCGCAGGCGCGGCGGC
>JAYTZB010001073.1:0-2977 GCA_043742085.1 Polyangiaceae bacterium | reverse complement strand
GAGAACGACGGCGTCGCGCAGAACACCGTGAAGGTCGGCGACACGCTCAAGAAGAACAAGGTGCCGGTCAAGGTGCGCCTCGTTCCGGGCCTGGGTCACGAGGTCCCGAGCGACCGCATGGTCAGCACGTACCGGCGCCCGCTCGCGTGGCTCGTCGCCGCCAAGTAAACCGAGCGTGCGCTCCGTCGCCAATCGCGCGGCTTCTTCACCCGCCGCGCCCGTCCCCGCGGGCCTCCTCCCCAGCGCCGAGCGTCTCGCGCGCGCCCGCGGTCTCGCGCAGCGCTTTCCCGAAGCTCACCTCCGCGAGGTGACCCTGATCCGCGCGCCCATCGAGCGGCCGGGATCATCCTTGCGCATCTGGCTCGCGCTGGAATGCATGCAGGTTACAGGTAGCTTCAAGGTGCGGGGCGCGCTGCTCGCCATGGAAGCGCTCGTCGCGGCGGCGGCTGGCGCCAAGGGCGCCGAGGGCGCGCCCGTCGAGGTGATCGCCGCGAGCGCTGGAAATCACGGCATCGGCGTGTCGCTGGCCGCGAAGGTGCTCGGCGCGAAGGCCACCGTCGTGGTGCCGCGCGGCGCGCCCAGGACCAAGACCGACAAGATCGCGAGCTACGGCGCGACCATCGTCCACGCGCATTCCACGGGCTACGACGACGCCGAGGCCGAGGCCATCGAGCTCGCTCGCACGCGCGGCCTTCCGTTCCTCTCGCCCTACGACGATCTCGACGTGCTCACCGGCAACGGCGCCTCGCTCGGCTACGAGATCATCGAGAAGCTCGGAAGGGTGCCCGACCTCGTCTACGCGCCGATCGGCGGCGGCGGTCTCGCCACCGGCCTCGCGCTCGCGATCACCGACGGCACGACGACGTCCGCGCGCCGCGTCTGGGGCGTGCAGAGCGAAGCGTCGTGTGCCTTCGCGCAGTCGCTCGAGAGCGGCGTGGCGGTGACCACGCTTCCGCCGGCCGAGACGCTGGCCGAGGGCCTCGAGGGCGGCATCTCGCTACGCGGCTTCGCGCGGGCACGTCAGGTCCTGGCCGGCGCCATCGTCGTCACCGAGGACGAGCTCGCGAACGCGATGCGCTTCGGCGTGCGCGAGCTCGGTCTCACGCTCGAGGGCAGCGCAGCGGTCGCGCTCGCCGCCGCGCTTGCTGCGCCTCCCGCCGCCGACGCCGCCGACGCGGGCATCGTCGAAGGCGATCTCGTCGTCGTGCTTACGGGGCGCAACGTGGATCCCGATCGATTAGCGCGCGTCGTGTGCTAGTCAGGGGCCCGTGAACGCAGCCGCTCCCCCGTCGCATCGGAAGCCGCCGCTCGTCCTGGGGATCGCGGGGGGATCGGGATCGGGCAAGAGCACCATCGCACGATCGATCCTGGAGGCGCTGCCCGAAGGGCAGGGGATCCTCCTCCAGCAGGATCACTACTACCGGTCGCAGTCGCACCTGCCGCTCGTCGAGCGCGCCAGTGTCAACTATGACCACCCGGACGCGCTCGAGCTGGACCTCCTCACGAGCCACCTCGACGCCCTGCGTGCAGGGGCCCCCATCGTCCGCCCCACGTACGATTTCACGACCCACGACCGCGCCAAGGAGGGGCTACGCCTCGCCCCGGCCCCCGTCATCGTCGTGGAGGGGATACTGGTCCTCGCCGATGACCGTCTGCGGTCCCGCTTCGAGGTCAAGCTCTTCGTCGATACCGACTCCGACATCCGCCTGATGCGCCGTATTCGCCGGGATCTCGAGCAGCGGGGCCGCACGTTCGCGCAGGTCCGGAAGCAGTATTACGAGAGCGTTCGGCCGATGCACCTCGCGTTCGTCGAGCCTTCGAAGCGCTTTGCCGACGTGATCATCCCGGAAGGGGGCCAGAACCGCGTCGCCCTCGATTTCCTGGTTAGTTTCGTGCGCCAAAGAGCGGCTGAGGGTTAAGATAAGGGGAACCCCACCCCGTGAGCGGTCCTCTCGCAGCACCAAAGACGAAGGCGGCCGATCTGCTGCTGCGCGCGCAAGCGCTGCCGAAGCAAGCGTTCGATCGCGTCGTCGCGCTCGTGAAGCAACACGGCGAGCGCGCCGAAGAGGTGATGATCGACCACGACATCATGACGGAGGCCGACCTCCTCAGGGCGCTGTCGGCGGTCTATCGCACCAACTACCTCTCGACCGAGAAGCTCTCGAAGGCGGACATCCCTCGCGCGACCGTGCAGATGATCCCCCGTCGCGTCGCCGAGACACTCGGCGTCTTCCCGGTGATGTTCGATCGCGCGAAGAACGTGCTCAGCGTCGTCACGGCCGATCCCGACAACGTCGACGTCCTCCGTGACATCCAGCTCGTCTCCGGTGCGCAGGAGGTGAAGGCCTTCGTCGCGCGCCCTGCCGCCGTCGTCGCGGCCATCAAGAAGCATCACGCGGGCGACCCACGCGCGTTCGACGTCCTCGAGCGCGCAGGCGTCTCGTACGACTTCGGCAACCAGGTGCTGCCCGACGGCCGCGTGATGGCGGCGAAGGACAGCTACCGCCAGGCGCAAGGCTCGTCACCCGATCTCGGGCAATCATCGGCGCCGGCGCTGCCCGTCGCGCCGCCGGCCGCGAATCGACCGCCGCCGCTGCCGGCCGGCGCGCGAGGGCCGCGCGTCCCCATCGACGAAGAAGAAGAGCTCGTGATGCCGAAGCCGCCGCGCAATGCCGCGCGGGCACCGGGTCACGATCACGATCACGACGAGGACCACCCGCCGCGCGCGCCGAAGCGGACCGGCGGTCAAATGTCTCTCTCGGTGCCCCCGCCACCGCCGACGTCGACGCAGCCCGCGCCGTTGCCGATGCCCCCGCGCAACCCGGTGCCGCGCCAGGAAGAGACGTCGATGCCGCCCACGGCCGTCGCGTCGCTGCCGGTGCGCGGCAAGGCGCGGCCGAACAGCGAAGCGCCCACCAGCGATCACGTCCGCCAGAACGTCCTCGAGCACGACACGACCGTCGAGCTCCTCACCGTG
>JAYTZB010001072.1:0-9596 GCA_043742085.1 Polyangiaceae bacterium | reverse complement strand
ACCCTTTACGCCCAATGATTCCGGATAACGCTTGGGGCACTCGTATTACCGCTGCTGCTGGCACGAGTTTAGCAACCTCTTATTCATGAGCTGATCAATAAACTTTCTCGCTCATAAAAGGTATTTACATCCCGAAGAACTTCATCTACCACGCGGCGTCGCTCGATCAGGCTTTCGCCCATTGTCGAATATTCTCGTCTGCAGCCACCCGTAGGTGTATGGGCCGTATCTCAGTCCCATCGGTGGGGGTCACCCTCTCAGGTCCCCTAAACGTCAAAGCCTTGGTGAGCCATTACCTCACCAACTAGCTGATGCTCCGCGGGCTCATCATCAAGCGCTAACTTATATATAGAGGTCAGCTTTGACCGCTTCCTCTTTCGAGGGCGTGGTCTTATGCGGTATTAGCACTCCTTTCGGAATGTTATCCCCCACTCGAAGGCAGATTACCCACGTGTTACTCACCCGTGCGCCACTGTACCGGGGCCGAAGCCCTTTCTCGTGCGACTTGCATGTGTTAGGCGCGCCGCTAACGTTCGTTCTGAGCCAGGATCAAACTCTCCAGTTGAACTTTTGGAACCGTCGCAGGAATCCGAGGATCCTCTGTGATGGCCCTTGATCCTTTTGGAGATGGAGAGCTCGTTGCTCGAGGCATCATTGCTGATGCGGACGAGTACGCTTTCTCTCCCGCCAGCATCGAGGTGAATCGATGCTGGATATAGGAAGGTCGCTTCTGCTCGGCCTGGTCGCTGTCTGACCGATATGGTCAGAGAGGACGGGGACGGCATCGCGCCTTCCGGGAGCCCACTCTAGATTCGTCTAAAGTGAACGTACGATTCAGTTTTCAAGGAGCGAGGTCCGGGACGCGTCAGGCTTTCGCCTGGCTGCCTCGGGGTCGCGAATCATAGTCGCCGCGTTCTGCCGGTCAACTACTTTTTTGAGCTTCAGGAAGATTTCTCTTCCTCGACTCACCCGGCTTCTTGCGAGGCCGTGGTTTGTCAGCTCCGTCCGCACTGTTTCCAGCTTTAGAGAGGTACCGCTTGCGCGGCTTCTCGGAGCGGGACCCCCTCGTACTCGAACCGAGCGGCTTGCGCTACCCGTTTTCGAGCCCCCCGGGAGGGTGCGAACGTGGGAGCCATTAGTAGTTGGCGCCCGGTAACTCGTCAAGAGTTAGATCCTGTTTTTCTCACCGAACTCAACCGTTTAGAGGTCGAGGCCAACGTTCCAGATCAAGGATCATGGAGCTCTGGCAGGGGAGCCGCGGCCACCTCACGTGTTATCCACATGGGGATGGTCGGGGGAGAGGTTCCGGGTTTGCTCCAAGGCTTCCAGGGCTTGAGAGCTCTGGAACCCTGGGGGAAGACCGGGTTCTCCACAGGCTTTCCTCAGCAGGCCAAAGTCGGCTTCGACATACCGTCCCGAGGGGCGGCGGTCGCGGTCGGCGACCTGCTGGAGGGGCGCGGAAAATAGTCAGGGGCGCCCCGGTGTCAAATCGAAAAAAGGCGGCGATGTGCGCTTTCGTGGCAGTCCGCAGGAATCATTGGTGATTTTCGCGTGTAGCCCACACGCAAACCGTGGCACTTTTGTACCCGAGGGGGCTCCGGCGTGGCGCGCGCGTCACGAACGGCCGTCTGTTCGATGGGAATGCGCCGCGAGATCGTCGTCCGCGTACCAGGTGTTTCCGGCCTCGCGGACCACCGTGAGGTCGCTTCCGGTCGCGGTGCGAACCCGAAAACCGCGCTCGTTCTGGGGCAGCCCCATCACGGAGCCGAAGACCTCGACCTTCACGATGGTGCCGGCCGCGCCGCCGGTGATGCTGCCGACGGTCGTGGGGCGCCCGCGACGGTCGACCTCGACCACGACGGGAAACCAGGCCGGCCCGTCGTACAGGTTGCCCCACCCGGCCTCCACCGCGAGCTCGCGCTCGCACGTGGCGTACGCGCGGGCGGACGCCGTGAAGCCGGCACGACGGCGCAGCATGACGACGAGCGCATAACCGTCCGGCAGACGTCGGGCGACGAAGCTGCGCTTCTCACCACGAAGAACGACCCAGCGCGGCCTGCCGAGCCCCCCGTATTCCTCGAGGTCGTTCAGCACGATGCGCATGTGAGCGGCGGCGACCTTGACGTCGAAGGGAGTGACGACGCCCGCGTAGTCGACGGTCTCACCGCCGAGATCGACCAGAGCGCACGCGTAGGCGCCAGGGAGTCGAGCGATCAGATCGATGAGGATCTGCGCGAAAGGAGTCGCGTCTGTGTCGCGCGCCGGGGGAGGACGCGATGGTCGCAAGGCCGATTTTTTCGGCGATGATCCGGCGCGCGGCCGGCGCTCCGTCACGGGGCCGGCCCGCGTCCTGCGGCGGCAAGGAGCGAGCGCATCAGGTTCTCGGAAGAGGGCGCGACCTCGATGCGCGTCGCCGTTCGCAGGGCGTCGACGCGGGCCTTCGTCGCCGCTGCTGCGCGCATGGCCATCGTCTCGTCGGCGAAGGCGATCCTTTGCACCTCGAGCGGCATCCGCTGCTCCGGGATCCGCTCGACGAGTCGGATGACGTGCCAGCCGTAACGTGACTCGACGACGGCGCTGGTCGCGCCGGGGTCGCTCATGGTGAAGGCTCCGTGCGCGAATGACGGCTCGAGCCGTTGATCGCCTTCGATCGATGCGCCCTCGTCGGTGAAGGCGGGCAGCTTCTCGGCGACGATCTCCACGTCCCCCGCAGGAAGAGCCTTCGCCTTGGCCATGAAGTCGTCGATGTCCGTCGCGTCGACCACCGCAGCCCGCAGCTTCGCGGCAAGGGCTCGCGCGCGCTCCTCGGCCGCGGGATCCGGCTTCTGGGGCCGCGGCACGAGGGCATGCACGACACGGACAGCGGGCGGGCGATCGACCTCGCGCCAGTAGCGCGTGCTGAACGTCTTGAGCTCCTCGTCGGTCGGCGGTCCGCCGCGCTTGGCGTCGGCGAGGATGCGGTCCGCCGTCAAACGCGCGCGCGCGGCGGTCAGTCGCCAGCTCGTCGGCACCTCTCGATCCATGCCCTTCAGGCGCGCAGCCTGGGCGGTGACGGCGTCGTCGACGAGACGCTTGAGCGCTTCACGGGCCGTGATGTGCTGCGCCGCCGCCACCTTCGCGACCAGCGACACGGGGATGACGTCGGCCCCCACGCGCGCGGCGACCTCACCCCCGAGCGCCGTTTGCTCGGCCGGGGGCGGTGCTTCGTGACCGCCGCTGCACGACAGGCTCGATGCGAGCAGGCTCGCCAGCGCGATGCGCACGACCTGGCGCTTCATGCACTCGCTCCGGGTCGCGCGAGCTGCACACCAGCACGCAGCGCGACGACGCCCACCACCAGGAAATAGAGGGCTTCCACGTCGTTGGATCGTGCAAGGGCCAGCGCGCCGAAGGTGAATGCCGCGGCGGCACCCAGGACGAGAGCGGCGGCGAGCACATCGAGCACCTGCATGACCGAGGAACGATAACGCCGAGTGAGCCCGACGTCAGCGATCACCGTCAGCGATCACCGCGCAAAGGTGAGAACGATGCCCGATCCGAGGAAGAGCGCCAGCATGACGACCCACGGCAGCGCGCGTCGCAAGCGCATGCTGCGCGAGGCGCGCGCTCGTGGCGCGTGGCGCGCGAGGGCGATGCTCGTAAACGCGCCGAGCACGGCGACGCCGCACACGACGGTCACGAGGCGGACGAGCACGGCACGCTCCGGCGTCGAAACGCCCCAGCCCACCGCCTGCATCGAGAGCGCGAGGACCACGCCGGCCGCCACGTAGGCTCCGTCACCGCGCGGTAGCTCGGAGCGCGGCTTCAACGAGCTGCCAGCCACGATCCTCGCCGATGCGTCGGGGTCGGAGCGCAGTGACGGCCCCGCCGAGGCGAACGCGAACAGCGCCCAGCCGACGACGCCGAGAGCACCGCGCACGCCGTCCAGGCGCGCCGACGAGAGCGCGCCCGGCGCGAGCGTCCAGACGATGGCGCTCGAGAGGACGAATCCCCAGACCGACCAGATTCGCGCCCACGTCGGTCCGGTCCAGGCCCGCAGAGCGGCGACACCCGTTGGCGGCGGCGGCGCCTGCGAAGGACGTCCGGCGCCTGGATCGAGGAACGGATCGGGAGGCGGCGCAGGCGGCGAGGGCACACGGAGCCCGGCGCCTTCGACCAGCGGCGCCGTGACGAGCGCGATGACGCCGATGACTGCGGCGACCTTGGCAACGAGCGGCGCGCCACGCGACCACGCCGCGGGCGCCACCGTGATCGACCAGGCGTAGAGGCCTGGAATAGCGGCTTGAGCGGAGGCTCCGAGCTCCGAGAGGCGTGTGAGGACCACGTTCCTCCGCGACCGCGTCCTTGCCGAGACGGGCGCGGTCTCACTCGCGGGAGGCAGGGCCGGCTCGTTCATCCGTCGAGGCTGCCGGCGCTCGGCGTGCCCGTGCTCGGACGCCCGTCGCGAACGAGCCGCGATGCGCCGACGAGACCGTCGCCGTCCTCGACCTCGCGGGCCGCTTCGAGGCCCAGCTTGCGCCAGAGATCCTTGTCGAGGAGATGGCTCGGGCGGACGTTCTGCGTGGCGGCCAGCATCACCGCCTTGATGTCGGGATGCTTCTCCTCGAGGTCGTTGATCATCTGACCGACGATCTTGCGCTGGAGATTGTCCTGCGAGCCGCACAGGTCGCACGGCAGGATCGGGAACGCCATTTCCTTCGAGAAAGCAGCGATGTCCTCCTCCGCGCAGTACGCGAGAGGCCGGATGACGACGTGCCCGTCCTGCGCCATCAGCTTCGGAGGCATCGCGGCCAGCTGACCCGCGAAGAACAGGTTCAAGAGCAGGGTCTGGAGGATGTCGTCGCGATGGTGCCCGAGCGCGATCTTGGTGCAGCGCATCTCCTTGGCCACGCGATAGAGGATGCCGCGCCGGAGCCGCGAGCAGAGCGAGCAGTACGTCTTGCCCTCGGGGATCTTGTCCGTGACGATCGAGTAGGTGTCCTCCTCGATCATCGTGAAGTCGTAGGCCTCGTCGCGCATGTACTTGCGCAGGCGATCGGCGGGGTAGCCGGGGTGCCCCTGATCGATGTTGACGACGACGAGCTCGAAGCCGATGGGCGCGCGCTTCTGCAGCTCGCGCAGCATGTGCAGCATCGTGTAGCTGTCCTTGCCTCCGCTGACGCAGACCATCACGCGATCGCCTTCGGCGAGCATCTGGAAATCCATCACCGCGCGCGACATGGCGCGTGTGAGGCGACGCTCGAGGGCGGGGTCCATCATCGTGCGGTGGGGTAGCAGCTCACTTTCGCGCGGGCAAGCCGGGGTCCACGCTCTCGGCGCCACCGGAGCGCGTGAGCGCGTGGGCGGCGGCGTCGGGAACGAGCTGTCCGAGCTGCCAGGCCTGGAGATGCCGCTGGAGCTCGAGGCGCGCGAGCTGATCGCGGTACTCGCCGGCGAAGACCGCCGCGATGACGACGACGAGGACGTTCGCCATGGTGAGGAACACGAACGTCCCCTCCCGCGGCAGCTCGACCGCGCCCGGCGCGATGACCAGAGTGCCGGCGACGAAGCTGTGGACGACCGGGTGCATACCGGCCCACGCGAGAAGCGAAGGCACCACCACCGCGAGCACGTTGATCGCGGTCGAGAAGACGCGATCCTGCTTGCGGCGGACGAGCGCCATGCCCATCGCCATCACGCCCGCGATCGCCGGCACGACGAGGAACGGACCGTGGAGCAGCGTGGTCGCGGCCAGCGCGAGCCCCGTGAGCAGCGTCACGTACGGGAAGACTTTCGCGCCGGAGTCGTCCAGCTTGTAGCCGATCCACGCGAGCAGCGAAGCGAGCATCCACAGCGAGAGCGGCACGAGCGCGAGCTTCCAGCTGCGGATGCCCATCGCGACCTGGAGCGGAAAGAAGATGAGCCAGCTCGCGCTGTACGCGAGCGCGATCCGCGGCATCATCCGCCGCTGTGAGCCACGCGCGGAGCGATCGATGGCCTCGAGGACCTCGGGCGGCGGCACCTTGGGCGGTTCGGTGAGGAGCCTCACCAGCAGCGCCAGCGCTTCGGGATGCTCGGGCGTGAGCGCGATGGCGCGGCCGACCTCGCGCAGCGCCAGCGTGCGCTCGTCGTTCGACGAGCCCGGCACCAGCATGCGGCTCGCCGCATCGCGCGCGTGATCGAGGTGAACGATCGCGAGCTCTTCGCGGAGCTCGAGATCGCGACCGCCGCTCAGGAACGCCTCGATCGAGTCCGCGAGCTCGCGCGCCGACCGATAGCGCTCGTCTCGCTTCGACGCGCATGCGCGCACGCAGACCAGCTCGAGCTCCGGCGGGACGTCGCGCTTCGGCGCGCGCTTCGAGGGTCGAGCGTCGACGCCCTGGAGCCGATTTCGGCTCGTCGTCGTCGAGGTGGGCGTGCCGGTCGTGGCCGTCATGGTCATCGCCGCCGTCGTCGCCGTCGTTGCCGGCGAGCGTCGAGAGATCGGGGACCGAGACGTCGACCGACTTCGAGGCTCCGCGTACCTTCGCGAGGCCCCAGTCGAGCACGTAGACCTCACCGTAGCTGCCGAGCATGATGTTCGCAGGCTTGAGGTCGCGGTGGAGCACGCCGCGACCGTGAGCGAAGTCGATGGCGAGACAGACGCGCGCGAACGCCGCGAGGAGCCGGTGGCGCGTGTGCTAGCGCATGGTCGGCTCGTCGCCGCGACGGAGGCGATCGAGGATGTCCTCGAGCGTGACACCGCGCACGCGCTTCATCGTGAAGAAGGCATTGCCGTCGCTGTCGACGCCGAAGTCGTGAACCGGCACGATCGCCGGGTGCTCGAGCTGCCCTTGCACGCCGGCCTCGCGTACGAAGCGCGCCTGGATCTCGCCGCGTCCCGTCATCGACGGCAGCACGACCTTCATCGCGACCTCGCGGCCGATCATGCGGTCACGGCAGAGGCGCACCTCACCCATGCCGCCTTCGCCGAGGCGTTTCCGGATCTCGTAGCGCTCCTCGAACGCGTAGACGACGACCGCCGCATCGGGATCGCCGATGGCGGTGTCGGAACGGCCCGAGCTCGACGGCGAAGGGCCCCGGAGCTCCGTCAGCGCGCGCTCTCGTCGTCATCCACCATGCTTGCATGGTGGCGCGTGCGCGCACCGCGGCGCAACGCTCAGGCATCGCCGAGCGTCACGCGCGCATGGCACGCCTGGATTACAGGCGTTTCAGGCGTATCGACGCTCTTCAGCGACGCGAGCGACGCGATGCGGCCGTACGGGCGTTGGCCGCCGGCGCCCGAGCGTTCTTCTTCGCTGACCCCTGGGGCTTCGACGGCGCCACGTGGCGCGCAGCGACCGGAGGCTTGATGCCCGCGGACGGCTTGGACGACGCGGCCTTCTTGGTCGTGCTCGCCTTGTTCTTCGCCGCGGGTGCAGTGCTCTTCGCCGCGGGTGCAGCCTTGGCCACCGGGGCCGCCTTCGCGGCCGGCGCCTTCGCGGCGGCGGCAGACTTCGCCCTCGTCGGCGCCTTCGTGACCGACGGAGACGCGGCGGCGGGCGCCGCGGGTGCTGCGACCGTGGCGACGCCGGCGTTGCGCGACGCGCGCTCGATGAGATCGAGGAACGTCAGCACGCCGTGACCGGTGCCGCCTTTGGGATCCCAGCCGCGGACGCGATCGCCCATGGCCGGTCCTGCGATATCGCAGTGGATCCAGTTCTGGACGTTGCCGATGAACTCGCGGAGGAAGAGCGCGGCGCTGATCGAGCCACCCCAGCGATCGCCGGTGTGCTTCAGATCCGCGGAGTCGCTCTTCAGCTGGTCCTTGAGATCCTCGAGGAGCGGGAGGCGCCACATCTGCTCGCCGCTGCCACGGACGGACGCCTGGAACTCCTCGGCGGTCGCGTCGTTCGACGCGTACCAGCCGGAGCACGAGTTGCCGAGCGCGACGACGCAGGCGCCGGTGAGCGTTGCGTTGTCGATGAGCAGATCGGGCTCGAGGGCCTTCGCGTACGCGAGAGCATCAGCGAGGATCAAGCGCCCCTCGGCGTCGGTGTTGATGATCTCGACGCTCTTGCCGTCGAGGGACGGCCACACGTCGCCGGGGCGATACGCGTTTCCGTCGGGCATGTTCTCGGCGGCGGCGAAGATGCCGTGCACCTCGACGTTCGGCTTGAGGCGCGCGACGATCTGCATGAGGCCGACGACGTTCGCCGCTCCGCTCATGTCGTGCTTCATCTCGCCCATGCCCGCGGCGGGCTTGATCGAGATGCCGCCGGAGTCGAACGTGATGCCCTTGCCGACCACCACGATGCGGCGCCGATTGGCGCTGTTTCCCGCGGGCACGTGGGTAAAGTGCACCATACACGGTTTATGCTCGCTGCCCTGGCCGACGGCCTGGAGCAGGCGCATGCCGCGCTTCTGGATCTCGCGGTAATCGAAGACCTGGATCTTGAGGTTCGCGTCCTTCGCCATCACCTGAGCGGCGGCGGCGAACGCGTCGGGGAAGAGGACGTTCGGCGGCTCGTTGGAGAGATCGCGCGCGAGGTTGACGCCGGCAGCGACGACCTGACCGAGGTCGACGCGAGCCTTCGCGTCGGCGGGGACGTCGGCGGTCAGGCAGATGGTCACCTGCGTGAGCTCCGCCTTGGGCTTGCGATCGCCGGTCATGTACTTGGTGAAGCGGTAGGCGCCCATCTCGAGGCCTTCGACGACCTCGCGGAGACGGCCCTCGAGGCCGTTCGGCAGACCGAGCACGAGGCGCTTCGCCTTGTCGGCGTTGGCAGCGCGGGCGGCCTTCGCCGCGAACGTACGGATGTCGCCGGGTCCGAGCTTGGCGACGTCGCCGAGACCGATGAGGACGAGTCGATCGGCCTTCACGCGGCCGAGCGTCGACATCGAGACCTGCTGGTCCTTCTTGCCCTTGAACTCCTCCTTCTTGAGGAGGCGCCCGAGCGCTCCCCCGAGCGCGCGATCGAAGCCGTCGAGCGGCGAGCGAGAATTCTTCTTTGACGAGCGCGCGTTTCCGCCGAGAGCGGGAACACCGACGACCATCAGGTCGCCGACCTCGCGCGCAGGCAGGACGGAGCGGACAGTGATTTTCAGGGGCATCGAGCCCCTTTATACGACGCCGATTACCGTGTGGGATACAGCAAACGCAATCGGGAGCACCTCAGCCGATCATGCGTTCGTGCTTGCCGAGCGCGAACGGCATCGACATGCGCGGCTCGGGAATGCCTGCGAACACGGAGCGCGTCGGGATGCCGTCGACGGCGAGCGCCAGGATGGTCGGCGCTGCTCGATAGACCCAGATCACCTTGCACGGCAGCGCGTACTCGACGCCGCTGATCGCATCCGCCGCGCGGAGGATCAGCTGCGCGCCGACCGGAACGATCGATGCGCAGCTCACGATGACGGCGGCCGCCGTCACGCGCCGCACTTCGACCGGGAGGATCGTTCCGTCGCCGATCATCTGCGCGGGCAGCGCGCCCTTCGGACGATCGACCGGGCCGACGGACGGCGCGTCGAGATCGCCCGTGACGAGCTGCATGAGCGAGAGGAGCTCGATCTGCTCACGAGCGAGGAGCGGCTCGCCGAGAGAGGCGTTGCGAGCTTTGAGCTCCCAGAAGCGAACG
>JAYTZB010001071.1:0-3506 GCA_043742085.1 Polyangiaceae bacterium | reverse complement strand
CGCGCGAGCATGGCGAGCGAGAGATCGAAGCCGACCACTTGATAGCCGCGCGACGCGAGCTCGACCGCATGGCGACCGGTTCCGCACGCCAGATCGAGGATGGTCGCGCCGGCCTCGCACCCCAGGCTCTCCTCGATGAAGTTCGCCTCGCGGGCGATGTCCGCATCGGTGATCTTCGCCATCGTGCGGATGAAGTCGTCATTGAAGAGGTCCTCCCACCAGGGACGGATCTTCTTCCGATGCGCAGCCGACTCGTTCATCGCGGGCGGCGCGAGCCCGCCGACCGAAGGTCCCGCCGCAGCGCTCGCGCCCGGACCGGCCATGAAGCCGAAGGGACCGCCCGCGGGCTGCTGTCGACGTGCCATCGGGGTGCCGGCCGCCGGCGCCGTGTAGGCACCGCCGTCGTCTTCTTCGGCGATCGATTCGGCGATGGGGGTCGCCGACGCCGACGCAGCGGCGGGCGCCGGCGCGGGTGTGGACGGCATGCGCGCCGCGACCGCAGGCGCGATGGGCGTGACGCCGTCGCGACCGACGCCGGCCGAGACGGCGAGCGGCGACGAGAGGTGCGGGGTCGATCCTGCGCCGACCGGAGGAACGCCGGCCATGAGCGACGTCGCCGTCACGCGTTCGATGCTCACGCCTCCGCTCCTGAGCAGGGGCGGAGCGTGCGGCGAATGCGGGCTGGGGATCGACTCGACGCTCACGAGGTCGTCGGCGCCGAGCTCGTCGGCGATCTCGCCCGGATCGGTGCGGCGCTCGCCCTCGTCGATGCGGATCTCCTCGGAGTCGAGCGACGCGGGCAGGCGCGGGCGCGTCACGCGCTCGTCGAACGGAGCGTGCGCGAGGGGCTCGTCGTCGTCGGTGTCGACCGGGATGTCCTCGGAGGCCGGCGGCACCGACGACGGGTGTTCGCCGGCGCGTTCCTCCTCTGCGTTACGCCCTTCGGCGGCGCGTGCGTCCGAGATCATCGATGCCATCGCGCCCATGCCGGGCTCGTCGATCATCGTGTGCGCGGGGCCGCGGGCCTTGTCGCTGCTCCGATCGGCGACCGTGGGTTGATAAGGCGTCCAGCCCGCCTCCTGCGCGGCATCGATGCCCGGCGCGCGTCGCGGCGTGCCGTCGCCGAGCGCGCTGCCGCGTGCTTCGAGGTCGGCCGCGGGGAGCTCGAGCGTGTCGTCGGCGAAGCCCACCGAGATGATTCGGCTCGGCTGAAGGGGCACGTGCACCGGCGCATGCGGAGCAATCGGTGCAGCCGCGTCCTCGGAGAGCTCGGGACGCGACGGCGGACGCGACGCGCCCACCGCCGGCACGCCGCTCATCGGCGTCGTCGCGGGGAGCTGCGGACGCGAGACCTCGTCGTCGGGTATGCGCAGCGTCATCTTCTGGCGCTTGCGCGGGTCCTTCAGCGGATCAGCGCTCTTCACGCGGTTCGAGCTGCGCGAGCGCTGCGAGGGACGGTCCTCCGGAGATGCGGGGGGGCTGGATGCGCTGTGCCCGCTGCCCGCACCGGACTCGATCGCTCGCGCGAGCGCGTCCGTGTCCTTCGTCGTCGGAGGAGCCGCGGGTCCGCGCACGGGCGCGTTCGGCAGCGGCATCGTCTGATCGTCCTCGCCGAGGATGATGTCGTCGAGCGCCGGAGCGTCGAGCCCGCCGGGCGGGGCCATTTTCACGGGCCCGTCACTCATCCGCGGTCTCCGTGCTTCGCGAAGGGCTGGCCGAAGCGGACCGGTCCGTCGTCGACGAGCCACTTCACGCGCGCCTTCCTCTCGAAGAACACGACCGCGGTGGAGCCCAGGTGGAAGATCCCGATCTCGTCGCCCCGCGCGACCCGCAGCGGCGGCTCGTAGGTGTGGTGACCGGTCGGCACGTCACGCGCTTCGTTGCCGGTCACCGTGATGCGGCCCACCACCATCGCAGCGACCATGACCACGGTCACGCGGCCGAGGCCGGACTCGGGCGGGGTGTCGATACAGATCGCGACGCGCCGATTGCGCACGAAGAGGTTGTGCACGTGGCGGACGCCGATGGCGTTGACCGGGTAATAGTCGCCGGGCATCGAGCGCACGCTGACGATCGTGCCTTCCACCGGCGAATGAACGCGATGGTAGTCACGCGGCGAGAGATAGACGACGCAGCCGGTGCCGCCCTCGTAGCGCTTGGCCTCCTCGGGATCGCCGACGAGCTCGTCGACCTGGTACGGGCGACCCTTCACGAAGAAGGCGCGCCGCTCGCTTCCGCTGCCGATGGGCCCGATCGAGTCGATGCGGCCGTCCGCAGGGCTGACCGCGACGCCGAGGTCGGCGGGCATCGTGCGCGCGCCCTCACGCAGCTCGCGCGTGAAGAACTCGTCGAAGCTGGCGAAGCCCGAGGCCTTCGCGCATTCGTCGAGCTCGACGTTGTAGGCGCGGCAGTAGAGACCGACGACGGCCTTGCCGATGGGCTCCGGCCAGGCGTAGTCCGCCAGGCGGCCCATCACGCGCGTGATCCTCGTCCGCGGCAAGACTCGGAGGATCTGGGCGGTGGCGTACGTGATCGCGGTCATCGGTGGGGCGGAGCTTCGGGCTGGGCAGGGCGGCGCATGTCGGCGCTTTCTTTCGACAGATTCGGCCGTTACCGATTATGCCGGCCTCGCGACGCTCTGGTCAACGCGAGCCGACCGGAGGGCGCACTCCGCGTGTTCTCCGCGCTTACTGAACCGTCACTCCCGCCCGATATCGGGATCGCCACGTTTTCGGGCCGCCTCGCACAAGGGAGCACCCTGTCGCAGGCGATCGGCGGGGACGGCCGGACCGTCCGGTAGGACCTGGCACACGGCCTCGATCCCGAACGGATCATGCGCCACGGCCTCGTCGAAGGAGCTATCCGCAATGAGATTGTCGCCCCGCGCCCGGGCGAGGCGGCCGCGAATGGCCCAGCACGGCCCGTAGCTCGCGATCCACTGCTTCGGGTCCTCCACCAGCGTGTCCGCCTGCTTCACGTTGTCGCCGGCCTCGAGCACCCTCGCGCGGAGGTAGCGGAGGCTCGGGTCGGCCAGCATGTCGGCGGGGATCTTCTCGAGCTCGGTGAGGGCCTCGGCAGGGTGGCTCCGGCCCATGAGCAGCTCGGCGAGGCGTGACCGCTCGCGCGAGTCTCCGAGGCCGGGCGGGCTCGCTCCGAGGCCGAACATCGGCGAGAGCGGCTCCTTCGGATGCTTGGCCAGGCTCGCCCGCCACTTGACGTCCCACTGCGCCAGGGTCTCGCCGCTGACCTCCTTCAGCGCGTCGTCGGCGCTCTTCGCGGTCCGAAGCGCGAGGAGCAGTCGCGGGAGCGCGTCGGGTGGAGACGTGTCCGCGAAGAACTTGATGAAGCTCGTGACCTCCGCGAACGCCACCATCGCAGCGTCGGCGCTCGGGAGCATCGCGATGGAGGGCCCGAGCTTGTCGAGCGCGAGATCGAGCTTCAGCTCCATGCCGCGCATGACGATGCTCTCGGGGCTCGGGCGTTCGTCGAAGATGCCCGGCTCGCGC
>JAYTZB010001070.1:0-1630 GCA_043742085.1 Polyangiaceae bacterium | reverse complement strand
TACTCCGGCGAGATCGATCGCGTCTCGCAGCCCTACAAGGACGACCGCGCGTATCCCGCGCTGAAGAACTGTCTCCAGCTGTCGACGATGTACCAGTACTTCGACGGCTTCTCGCGGAGCTGCGAGGTGTGGCTCGCGAAGTACTACAAGGACCAGTACCACGTGGTCGACGAGCTCCGTGGCGCGCCCACGATGGTGAACAGCGGCCTCGATGAGAAGGCGCCGCCCGTCCTGATCGGTGGCGCGTTCTGGAACCCGGCCTGAACGGCTGACGCGAGCGGGCTCAGGCGCTCGCGGGGTCCTGCTTGTAGAACGCGGCCAGCTCCGCGTAGAGCTCGGGATGCCGCTTTTTCAGGGCTCCCGGCTTCTCGAAGAACATCTCGCTGACCACCGCGAAGAACTCCGGCGGGCTCGTCGCGCCGTAGGCGTCGATGTCGCTGGCGCGGCCGCGATGGAGCCTGTCGGAGAGATCCGCGAACTCCTCGCCGAGGACGCGCGCCCATGACGCGTAGCGTGCGCGCGAGCCGAGGTCCGGCGCTCCGTCCACCGAGCCGTCGGCGGCGTCGAGCTGGTGTGCGAACTCGTGCAGCACGACGTTGTCGCCGCCGAGGTGCCTCGCGCTTCGCAGGACGTGGTCCCACGCCAGCACCACGGTACCGCGCGTCCAGGATTCGCCGAGGCGCGCATCGTCGGACTCGATGACGACGCGGCCCTCGCGCTTCGTGCTCGTGGCTCGATACGCCGACGGATAGACCAGGATCGAGTCGAGCCCCGGATAGACGTCGGCCACGTCGAGGTGGAGGACGAGGAGGCACGCGTGCGCGGCGATGGTGACCTTGATCTCGTCGGTCATGGTGAGGCCGCCGCAGCCCTCGAAGCTCTTCTCGGCGATGAAGATCTGGACGAGGCCTTCGAGCGTCTTCCGCTCCTCGGGCGTGAGCTTCGCGACGTAAGCGACGTCGCGCTCGAGGACCTCCAGCCACGCCTCGGGAAACGGCTCGGCGAGGATGGCGGCGTGTTGCCGGCGTTTCCAGAAGTCGAACATGATCGCGTCAGAGCGAGAGGCGCGCTTCGATCGCGCTCGCCGGCATGGCTCCGCTCAAGCGATCGGTCTCGCTCCCGTTCCGGAACACGATCATGGTGGGGATGCTCTGGATGCCGAAGCGCTCGGCCACCTCGGGCAATGCATCGGTGTCGACCTTGGCGACGATCACCTCGCCGGCGCGACGTAACGAGATCTTCTCGAGCTCAGGCGCAACGGTTCGACAGGGCCCGCACCAGGCCGCCCAGAAGTCGACGAGCACCGGACCCGGCGCGTCACGGAGGAGCTCGTCGAAGTCGCTCTTGCTCGCGATGGCCACGGGATGGGCGAGGGGAAGAAGCGGCGTCTTGCAGCTCGCGCACTTGGCCTTGTCGCGCAGGCGCGCGGCCGGCAGCCGGTTCGATTGCGAGCACTTCGAGCACTGGACGATCATGAGGTGGACCTCGGCTGCTCAAGGTGAGGCTGCGCGCGGCTGCGTCAAGCGCCTGCGTCGTGACCGGCGATCCACGAGAGCGCGCTGACCACCAGCGCTGCGACCATGTGCTGCGGCCCGCCGAGGAAGCTATCGTCCTTCGTCTTCTGGTGGGT
>JAYTZB010001069.1:0-4701 GCA_043742085.1 Polyangiaceae bacterium | reverse complement strand
AGCCTCGGCCGCTTCGCCGAGCCCCGCCTCCGCCGCGCCATCGTGCTCGCCGGTAACCCGTCGTACGCGGCATCGCTCCTCGCCGAGACGGTCGCGACGAATCACACCACGCACAAGCCCACCGCAGGCACGAAGCCGCTCACGCCGCAGGCGACTGGACCGAAGTACGGAGGCAAGGGCTTCGTCGTCCACGAGTGGGGCACCGACACCATCGTCGTCGGCTCGGACGGCTCGCAGCTCCTCGGCCTCCAGCACGAGGAAGAGGATCTCCCGGGCTTCGTCTACGACCGCACGCACTGACCAACGCTCAAAAGGAACCTGGAGAAGACGCCATGTCGAAAGCCCGTACTGCCCTCGTGACTGTCTCGTGTGCTGGTGCACTGTTCGCGTGCTCGGGGAGCGATGCCTCGAAGTTCGCCGATGAGCCCGGCGCTCAACCGACGATCGCGGGCAGTCCGGGCGACTTCAACAACGACCCGATCGGCACGAACGCAGCGTGCGTCACCGCCGTGAAGAGTGCGTCGCTGCCGGCGGTCAACCTCGTCATCATGTACGACAAATCGGGGAGCATGGGCGACCCCGCCGAGGGAGGGGACCCCAAGGCCAAGTGGATCCCGGTCAACACCGGCATGAAGGCCTTCTTCGCGGATCCGGCCTCGTCCGGGTACAACGCTTCGCTCCAATTCTTCCCGGCGCCGGGCGACATGGCGGCGACCTGCGGCGCCGGCTACGACCATCCGCTCGTTCCGCTGACCTCGCTCGCGTCGAGCGCACCGCTGGCCGGTGCGCTCGACAGCGCGACTCCGCAAGGCGGAACGCCGACGCTGCCCGCGCTCCAGGGCGCCATCAAGTATGCGCAGGAGACCAGCGCAGCACGACCCGAGGAGAAGACGGTGGTGGTCCTCGTGACCGACGGCGAGCCGGGCCTCTACGTGAACGGCCAGATGGTCCCGGGCTGCGCCAACAACGACATCAGCCACGTCGCCGCGGCCGCGCAGGGCGCGTTCACCGCCGCCACGTCGGTCCCCACCTACGTCATCGGCGTCGGCTCCTCGCTGACCAAGCTCGATGCCATCGCGGCGGCGGGAGGCACCAGCAAGGCGTTCATCATCTCCGTCACCGATCCCACGCAGACGCGCGGCGACCTCCAGAAGGCCTTCGAGGCGATTCGCTCGCAGGTGAAGGTCTCCTGCAACTTCTCCGTGCCCGCTGCGCCCGCGGGCCAGCAGCTCGACAAGGACCACATCAACGTCGGCTTCACCGCGGGTGGCGGCGTCGAGACGCCGCTCGTCTACAGCAAGGACTGCTCGGCGCAGAACGGCTGGCGCTACGACAACCCGGCTGCGCCCACGCAGATCGAGCTGTGTCCCGCATCGTGCGGCGCCGCGCAGGGCGATCCGAACGGCAAGCTCAAGGTCGCGGTTGGCTGCAAGACCAACGTCCAGGTCAACTGAGGTTCATCATGAGCACCAGCAGCTCGTCTCCGCTGAGCCGTAGCCTCGCCAGCGTTCCGCGGCCGTCGCCGTCGCCGTCGGCTTCGGGTCTTCGCCCTGCCGCGCGGCCCACGCCGCCGGTCGCGCCCAGGCTCGTGAGCCTGTCGTCCGCCTATCTCGTCGAGCTGCCGCGCGACAAACCTCCGTCGATCCCGCCCCCGCTGCCCGCGAAGCGCGTCGCCGCGGGTGCCACGGAGCGCGATGCCCTGACCGCGGCCCGCGCGTGCCTCGACGAGATCGCGCAGCTCGTCCCGTGTCGCGCGTCGCTCGTGCACTGGCTCGACGTCGTGCGGCGTGACTTCGTCGTTGCTCACGCGCGGGGCGATGCGGCCGAGACCATGGTCCTCGAGCGCTCGTCGTACGACGACCCGTTGCTCCGCATCGCGATGCAGAAGGCGGAGCCCTTCGCGTGGGGCGATCTGCGCAAGGCGCCGGTGGCTCGACTCTCGCGGTTCTCGGAGCTCGGCGTCGTCACCACCGTCCTCGTGTGCCCGATCATCTCCGGACCGCGCCAGCTCGGCGCCATCGAGCTCGTCGATCCCGTCGCCGTGCCGCGGTTTCGCACCAACGACATCGTGAACGCGCGGCGCCTCACCGACGGCTATGCGTCGTTCCTCGCCACGCACGGTCTCGTCGTGGACATCGCCAACATCGCGCGCTTCGCAGCACGATCGATGGCGCGCTGAATCAGCCCTCGCCGCGCTTGCGCGTCGGCTTGCGGCGGCCGGCCGTATCCGCCTTCGCCGCCGATGCCGTCGACTCGGCCTTGAGCGCCGGTGCCGGTGTCGACTTCATGCGCGGCGGCGGTGATGACGCCAGGCGCGTCGCGGCCTTCGCCGCCTTCTCGCCCTCGCGCTTCTGCGCGCGATAATCGTCCCAGTTTCCAGCGTATTGCGTGATCTTGCCGTCTCCCTCGAACGCGAGGATCGACGTGACGACGCTGTCGAGGAAGAAGCGATCGTGCGAGACGACGAGCACGCACCCCGGCCAGCTCTCGATGAGCTCGGCGAGCGAGCCGAGCGTGGCGATGTCGAGATCGTTGGTGGGCTCGTCGAGAAGGAGGACGTTCGCGCCGGTCTTCAGCGCGAGGGCGAGCGCGACACGTGCGCGTTCCCCGCCCGACAGCGCAGACACCTTGCGACGTAGCGCTGCGCCCTCGAACAGGAACAGCTCGAGGTACGCGCGCATCTCCATCACGCGGTCGCCGATGGTCACGGTGCCGGCGCCGACCTTGTCGGAGTGCTCGCGCTCGGCGACGTTGTCGAGGACCGTCCAGTCGTCCTTGAGCGTGGTACGTGCCTGGTCGAAGTACGCAAACTTCGTCTGCACGCCGCGCACGACCTTGCCGGAGGTGGGCGCGAGCTCGCCGGTCACGAGCTTGAGCAGCGTGGTCTTGCCGGCGCCGTTGGGGCCGACGATGCCGATGCGATTGCCCTTCACGAGGCGCATGGTGAGCTTGTCGATGAGGCGGCGGCCGCCGAGATCGAGGCTCACCTCCTGGAGCTCGAGGATGGTGCCGCCGAGGCGGGAGGCGCCGGTCTCGAGGCCGACCAGCTCCACCTCGCCGCGGATCCGCAGGCCCTCGGCGCCGATCGCGGTCTCGGCGCGCTGGATGCGCGCCTTCTGCTTGGTCGAGCGCGCCTTGGGTCCGCGCCGGAGCCACTCGATCTCCTTGCGGAGGAAATTCTGGCGGTTCGACTCGACGCGCTCGGCGTGAGCGAAGCGCTCGGCCTTCTGCTCGATGAAGTCCTCGAAGGCGCCGACGTGATCGTTCTTCTTCGTGTACTCCGCGACCTGGCCGTATTCGAGGTCGAGCACGCGCGTGGCGACCGTGTCGAGCAGGTAGCGATCGTGGGTGACGAGCAGCACGGCGCCGGGGAACTCGTTGACGAGGTAGTCCTCGAGCCACGTGATGGTGTCGGCGTCGAGGTGGTTGGTCGGCTCGTCGAAGATGGCGAGATCGGGCTTCGCGACCAGGATGCGTGCGAGGGCCACGCGACGGCGCTCGCCGCCGCTCATCGTTCCGACCGGACGCTCGACGTCGATCACGCCGAGGTGGAGGAGGATCTCGTCGACCTCGTGGTCGCGCGACCAGCCGCCGAGGCGCTCGACGTCCTCGGCGAGCGCGGCCTGCTCGTGCATGAGCTCGTCCGTCATCTCGCCCTCGCCGATCCGGTGGGAGACCGCTTCGTAGCGCAGCTTCGCCGCGTGCCAGAGCGCGAGGCCCTCGCGGGCGATCTCGCGCGGCGACAGCGAAGGATCGAGGGTGGGCTCCTGCGGGAGGTAGAGGATGGTGGCGTCGCGACGCCGATCGATGCTCCCCGTGTCGAGCGGCTCGAGGCCCGCGAGCACGCGGAGGAGCGTGGATTTGCCGGTGCCGTTGGGCCCGAGGAGCGCGACCTTCTCACCGCGCTTGATCGTGAAGGTGGCGTTCTCGAAGAGCGGCTTCAGGCCGTAAGCCTTCGTGACGGCGTGAGCGGTGAGGACGGGCATCGGCCGGCGTCGTGTAGCAGGAACGGGCGCTGTCGGGTCGCTCTAACGATCCGGTCGCGCTTGGTCCAATCGACATTCGCCGCGATCTTTGGTCTCTTCGATGGGGTGCAGCCTCCTGTCTATCGCATCGAGACGCCCCGGCTCGTGATCCGTTGCTGGTCGCCAGAGGACGCCGCCCTCGTGAAGAAGGCAGAGGACGAGAGCCGGGAGCACCTGCGAGAGTTCATGCTCTGGGCGGAGGCCGGCGCTCAGACGATCGGCGAGGTGATCGACAAACTGCGCATGTTTCGCTCCTGGTTCGACGCCGGAGAGGACTTCCTGTTCGGCGCGTTCTCGAGGGCGGACGGGTCGTGTATCGGGGGGTCGGGCCTCCATCCGCGTGTCGGCAAGGGTGGGCTCGAGATCGGGTACTGGATCCATGCGGACCACCTGCGGAGGGGCTACGCGACGGAGATGGCCGGCGCGCTCACGCGGGCCGCGTTCGAGCTCGGCCGCGTGCGCTGGGTGGAGATCCGCTGCGCGACGCGGAACGCGGCAAGCGCGGGCGTGCCGCCGAAGCTCGGGTTCGTTCACGAGGCGACGCTGAAGGAGCGGCTCGTGCTCTCGAATGGCGACGTGGACGACGCGCTCGTCTTCACGATGCTCTCGCGGGACTACGCCACGAGCGCCGCGAAGCGCATCGCGTTCACGGCGTTCGACGGCGCAGCACGCATGC
>JAYTZB010001068.1:0-3911 GCA_043742085.1 Polyangiaceae bacterium | reverse complement strand
AGGCCTTCGACGTAGAGGCCGCGCGCGGTCTCCACGTCGGCGGCGGTCGGCTCCGCGAGCGCATCGCGCGAGGTCGCCAGCGCGACCGCCAGGATGCCGGCGCTGAGCGCCCTACTGAATCGTGTCGTCATAACGAGGGCGTGAGGTCGGCGCGGGAGACGACGGAACCGAAAGCGGCTTTGCCGTACGCGGGCGCGAGGTCTTCGCGGGGGCAACCGGCGCCGCGGGAGCAACGGGCTTCTTGCGATCGAGCACGGCTACCGCGACCGCCGGCGACGGCGTCGAGGCCGGGCTCAGCGCTATTGCCGCCGGGTTGTCGTCACTGCCCGTGAGCGTCGCGCTCGTCGCGCCGCTCGCGACCGGCGTCGGATCCGGCACCCCTTGCAGCTCCGAAGACGGCGCGGGCGTGGCGAGGGGGCCTTGCGCCCCCGGCGAAGCAGGGTCGCGACGTAACCCCATCGCGAGCGCCACGATGCCGACGAGCGCCGTTGCCGCGACCGACGCCACGACGATGCGCGACGCTCGGCGCGGGACGCCGTGCGGCCGCGTGTTGAGCGCCGATAGCGTCTCGATGGTCGGTGGCTCCGACTCCGTTGCGCGCGGCAGCACGCGCCCCGAGCTGCTCGCCGCATCCGGCGGGGGCACGTCGATGGTCGGCATGGCCTCACGCATGGAAGGCCGCTTGAGGCGAGCGCGCAGAACGCCGCCGTCGCTCTCGACCACCTCGTGCTCCTCGTCGTGCGGTGGCGCGAGCGCCACGCCGAAGAAGTCGGCGATGACGTCGGCGGTGACGCGCATGTTGCACGCGTCGAGCGCCGCGTCGATCGCCGTGCGCATCTCGACGGCGGTCGCCCAGCGCGCGTCGGCATCGGCCGCGAGCGCCTTGTGGATCACGTCGGCGATCGGCTTCGGGACGTCGGTGGCGAATGGAGGCGGAGGGCCCTTGTCCATCAGCTTGAACAGCCGCGCGAGATCGTTCTGACCGTCGTGGGGCGGATGTCCCTCGAGCAGGTCGTACGCCACGGCGCCCACCGCGTAGATGTCCGCGCGCCGGTCGACGGGGCGCGCCATCGCCTGCTCCGGCGCCATGTACCGGAGCTTGCCCTTGGTGTGCCCATCGGTGGTGTCGGCGGCGAGCCGATCGTTGGCCTTCGCCACACCGAAGTCGATGAGCTTCACCGTGCCCTTGTCGCTCACGAGGATGTTCTGCGGGGAGACATCGCGATGGATGACGCCGAGCGATTTGCCGTCCCGTTCGAGCTCGTGGGCGGCGTGGAGCCCGGCGCACGTGTCGGCGAGGATCCGCATGATGATCCCCACCGGGATGGGCTTGCCCGCGCGCTGCATCATGTGGCTGAGCACGTTGAGCGGGCGACCCGTGATGTACTCCATCACCAGGTAGAGGACGTCGTCGGCCTCGCCGAGCTCGAAGATGCTCACGACGTTGGGATGATTGATCCGCGCGGCGAGCTTGGCCTCGTCGGTGAACATCTGCTGGAACGTCGGATCGGTCCGCAGCTCGATGCGCACCGTCTTGATGGCGACGCGCGACTCGAATCCGCCCGGACCAGTCCGCTTCGCGAGCCACACCTCGGCGAAGCCGCCGCGCCCGAGCTGCCGCACGAGCTCGTACGGCCCGAGGCGTCGCACCGGTCGGTCGGCAGCAGCGAAACCAGACATCGCCTGGTGAGACTAACAGGTCGTTCAGCGACGCGGGATGCACTGGAAACGCGAGGCCCGATCGGCCTCCACCGTGACATCTCGCTCGATCCGGTCGCTGGCCGCGACGACATCCTCCGACCAGACGGGCTTGGGGTCCGCGCGGCTCCCGCGGCGCTCGATCGTGTAGGAAGCGCCCTTTTCGAGCCCGGTGCACATGACGTGCACCTTCACCGTCGTGTCGTTCTCCTCGAGGACCGACAGCCGGGCGGCGCGCGCTCCCTCGCGCGTCATCGCCACGCCCGACAGCCGGATGGCATAGCCCGCCTTCGCGAACGACAGACCGGGCGTCGTGGTGTCCGACACCCATTCGCGATGGCCCCAGGTGGTGTTGACGAGCAGGCGGTCGGTCCCGCCCTCCTTCCCGTCGCCGTACCCCACCACCAGCACGAAGTGGTCGAGGCCCCACTCGGGATGCTTCGTGGGCAGGATCTTCACGCCGGCGAGGACGGGATCTCCCGCATCGAGCGCGGCGCGGATCCACGCGGCAAACGGATCGAACCCGCGACCACCGGGATAGAAGGTGAAGCGCACACCGAGGTCGGTCAGCGCGACGGGAATGTCGGTGGAGTAGAGATCAGGATGCGCCGGACGTCCCACCTTGTTGATGAGGCGCTGCGGGGCCCACACCCCGAGATGGAGCAGGCCCTCCTGGATGGCGGTCTCGCCGCACCAACCTTCCGGCGGGGCTTCGTGCGCGTGCTGGCGCGGCGGGATCGGCAGCGTGACGGAGAAGAAGGTCAGCGATGCGACGGCGACGAATCGGCTCATCTTCCCTCCTCGGAGCGCGTCCACGGAGTGTGACAGCGCTGGCGTCTGGACCTTGGCGCTAGGAAGAAGCTGTTCTGCTTGGCGATGAATGCGACGTCGCTGGGAGGATGCATGGCGTTCAGCTCCTCACTTCGCCGCGGCGCGGTGCTTCACGACGGGAAAGTCGATCTCGGTGCTCGCGACTTCGTTCACGTAGTTCGTGAGCGTGTTGAGCGCGACGTGACAGACGATCTCGAGGACCTGCGCGTCGGTGTAGCCCGCTGCCTTCACCGCCTGCACATCCGCGTTGCTCACGTGGCCGCGCTCGCGGACCACGATGGCGGCGAAGCGAACGGCGGCGTCCGCGGTCGCGTCCTGCGAGCCACCCTCGCGATTGGCGGCCATCTCGGCGTCGTCGAGCTTGGCGAGGTTCTTCCCGAGGTAGGTGTGGGCCGAGAGGCAGTAGTCGCAGCCGTTCAGCTCGGCGACCGCGAGCGCGATCCGCTCGCGCGTGCGCGGGTCGAGCTGACCCTTTCCGAGCGCGCCGTTGAGCCCGAGGTAGCCCTCGAGCGCAGCCGGGCTGTTGGCGACGACGCGGAACAGGTTCGGAACGACGCCGAGTTGCTTCTTCACCGCCTCGAGCAACGGCTGCGCGGCGGCGGGAGACTCTTCGATCGAGGCGGGGGTATGGAGGCGAGAGGTCATGGTGGTCGTCCTTCGTTTCCGGGAGCGGTGGTTCGGTTCGGGACGGGCCGTCTGCCCGCCGTACCGATACGATGCGGCCCGACATCGATTGCAACAATGGCGTGCTTTGGCACTTTACCATTGCAATTCGTGCAACAATTGCCGAGATGGACCGGCTCGACGCCATGGCCGCCTTCGTGGCGGTCGCGGATTCCCAGGGCTTTGCGGTGGCCGCGCGCCGGCTGGGCCTGTCACCGTCGGCGGTGACGCGCCTCGTGGCGGCGCTGGAAGAGCGGCTCTCGATCCGGCTCCTCCAGCGGACCACGCGCTCCGTGACGCTGACGGATGCGGGCGCCCGCTACCTGGCTCGTGCGCGACGGATCCTCGCGGACGTCGGCGAAGCCGAGGATGCCGCGCAGGCCGAGCGGACCGAGCCGACGGGCCGCTTCGTGGTCACTGCACCCGTGATGTTCGGGCGGCTGAACGTGACGCCGCTCCTCAGCCGGTTCCTCGCGCTCTACCCGGCGGTGAGCGGTCAGCTCACGCTGTCCGATCGCATGGCGAACATGGTCGAGGAAGGCATCGACGTCGCGGTGCGCATCGGCAACCTGGAGGACTCGTCGCTCTTCGTGCGCAAGGTCGGCGAGACGCGACGCGTGGTGATCGCGTCGCCGGCGTATCTCGCGAAGCACAAGCGGCTACGCACGCCCGACGCGCTCGCGAAGCACGGCCATCAGCTCATCCAGTGCACCGCGCTC
>JAYTZB010001067.1:0-2696 GCA_043742085.1 Polyangiaceae bacterium | reverse complement strand
GGGTTCTCGACGAAGCGGACGCCGCTCGCGCGGAGCGCAGCGAGCCGCTCGCTGGACAGGAAGAGCGGAATCATCGCGCGGACCGTCTCGGTCACTGCTGAGATCCGCCCGGACGCCGCCGAGCACACGTCGCAGCCCATGAGATGCTCTTCCACGCCATCGGTCCGCGCGGAATCGAGATCGCCCGCCCAGTAAGCGACGAGCTCTTCCCACGCGATCGGCGCCGAACAACCCTCGCTCACGGAACGGCCTCCCTGCAGTCGTCGAGACACCGGCGGAGCTGCGCCACCGCGCGATGGCGCAGGACGCGCACGTTACCGGGCGTGGTGTCGACGATCACGGCGATCTCCTCGGCGGACTGCTCCTCGTTGAACGACAGGTGAATGACGGTGCGATCGCGAGGTGCGAGGCCACGGAAACACTTGAACAGCGCCCCCATGTCGAGCGCCTCCATCGTCGGCATCGCAACGGCGAGCACATCGAGCTCGGCGGAGTCGGTCGGCTCTGCTCGCGCATCGATCTCGCGCATTCTCGACGCGATGTTGCGGCACGTCCCGAGCACGAAGCGGTCGAGACGCAGCCCGTCCTCGATGCGACCCGCGCGCGCCGCCTCGATGACGGCGAGCAAGACGGCTTGCGCGAGATCGCGCGCTCGCTCGTCACTGCGGAGGTGGCGGCGCCCGTAGAGCCGCGCCCGCGGCGCGAAGCGTTTGCACAGCTCGGCCTCGGCATCGCGGGCGCCGGGATCGCGCGAGGCGATCCGGCGCACGATGTCGGCGTTCTGCGCGGCGTCGTCCATCGGGACGATCAGCCTAGCATGCTGGATCTCGATCAGACGCCGAGCGCGTCGGCGAGACCGAGGAGCAGAGCGTGTCCGTTGCCGCGGTACGAGCTGCCATGCATGAGAGCGAGCGTCGTCGGCTCCGTCGACGCGAGCTTCTCGATGAGTGATCGCGTGTGAGCCTCGATGGCGACGCCGCCCATGGCCTTCCGCATCGCCTCCGACGGCGAGAGGACCTCCGATTCGGTCAGCGGCGGGAGATCGGCGCCCCCGTGCGTGAAGAGATCGCCGCAGAGGAGCGTCTTCGTCGTGCTCTCGAAGAGGTATCCGCACTCCCAGTTGTGAGGGAGATGCGGCGCATCGAGCCAGCGAACGCGCTTCTGGCCGAGCGTGAGCTCCTCACCGTCGGACATCGCGCGCGGCGTGCGGTCGGAGAGGTCGTTCATCTGGACCATCGCGGCGATCTGACTGCAGACGGGCTCGGCGCGCGGCGCGACCGCGAGCCACTCGTTCAGCGAACCACACTCGTCCGCCTCGACATGCGAGAAGCTGACGTAACGGAGCTTCGCGACGGCTCCGAGCACGTGCGCGACGGCCTCCCTGACGAGCGGGAACATGCGACGTGGGCCGGTGTGGAAGAGGAGCGGCTCCTCGTCCACGATGAGGATCTGGTTGAAGGTGAAGCCGCCTGGCATCTGCGACGGCGGGATGGGCGTGCTGATGCGGAAGATCTGCGGCGCGATCTCGTGGACGTTCGTACCGGACGTGGAATTCGTGACTGTCATGTCGAGCCTCCACCTGCTCGTACGGGCACGAGCCCGCTCGTTACAAAGATTCGCGAGCGCCACGGGAGGTTCATGCGGCCGGATCGCGCGCGGCCCAGTTGCCTATCAAGTGCCGCGAAAACAGCCGGCCGTGATGGTACGACACTTGAATACACGGCCCCTCCGAGCCCATGCGTCGGTCTCTCGCTCGCTCGTTCAACCGGCGCACGCGCCGATGACGAGGCCACCGTCCGAGTGCGGACCCGAGGGGGACCGCCTGCGCTCCTCGCTCTTCAGCGCCGACCAGCGGGACGGCGCTGCGTCGATCGACGCGGCGACGCTTGGTGCGCGAGTGGCGGCGCGGGAGGTGGCGCTGCTGCGGAGTGCGCGGGACGCGTCGCTGCCGGAACGTCCATGCGAAGCGTGACGGCCGACGTCCTCGGGGCTTGCACCGGGACACATCCGCGCATCTCGAAGCCGAAGGCCAGGTGCACGACACTCGCGCGCGGCACTTTGCGCGGAGACGGGCGCTTGCCCGTGGCCTTGGCAGCCGGGGCGGTCACCGCCAGATCGGCGGTGCGGCTCGCCGACCGCTGCGCGCTGGCCGTGGTGGACCCGACGTGTGCGAGCCCGGCCGCGGACACTGGCGGGATCGGGCGTCCGGCACCGACCGGCGGCCGCTCGGCAAATGCGCTGCGCGCGGACAACAACGTGATGAAGATGAGTGCGAACGCTGCGCGCATGAAGACCTCTTGCTCTCGGACGTACCCGTAGAGGAACGACCGCGCCGCGCCGCGATTCAGCCGCGCACGCACGAATGTTTCGCGCCGCCCTCCGTGCGGGCCCGTTCGCGCCGAGCCCTACTTGACCGTGCCGGGATAGCTCGCAGTGATCGCGATCTTGTAGCGCGCGTGTGCGTGCTGGATGGGGTCGAGCGAGAGCGCTTGCAGCTTGCTCTTCACTGCCGACTGACACGCGCTCACCACCTTCGCGTTCTTCATGGTGCGCGCGTCCTTCGGGGTCGCGACGTTGAGCGCCTTGCGCTTGAAGCTCACGTCGGCGACGAACTGGATGGTGCCGCCGCCGGCGTCCTTGGGGACGCAGCTCGCCGTGTCCTCGATGGCCTTCGCGAACGCCTTCTCGACGTCGGC